>NZ_JBSQYS010000006.1:0-153557 GCF_055140945.1 Sunxiuqinia sp. | reverse complement strand
AATCACTTGGGTTTTATGTCCAAATGGCGAATAGATTTCGGTGTAGACTGGCTGGGTTGGTTGATTCATAACAAGCCAGCTAATTCCGCCGCCTGCAATAACTAAAAGAATTGAAGCCGCAATTCTCAACATAAACTGATTAACCCTAATTCTCTTTCCGCGTACTTCAATTCTTTTCTCAACTTTGGTCCAAGCTTGCTTCTTGTTTGGATTATATTCCTCAGGTAGTTCTCCAAAAACAGAATAAGTTACCTGCAATTCCTCCCACAATTTCCTATTCTCACTATTGTCGCTTAACCATAATTTGAATCCTTCATCAAATGACTCCTCCTTGTTTTGAAGGTAGTATTGTATTTTTTTCCAAGGGACATTTGTCGCCATAATTAGTCGCTTTACTAATAAGTAACGCAGAATAAGGCCAACCCCTAAAAAATAGTTGATAAAAATTACTTTGTGGAAAAAGAAGCTGGAGTACGAGGACTTTAGACAATTGTTTATGAGCGACTTATTCGCGAATCCGGTTTGCAAGAAAAAGTACGAAAAGTTTTTCGCGGTGAGGGTATAAGGTAGATCTGAGTTTTTTTAAGGCAATAGTCATTTGGCTTTCTACCGTTTTAACCGAGATGTTTAACCGACTGGCAATTTCTTTGTTTGAGAGTTCTTCTTTCTTGCTCAAAAGAAATATTGTACGACACTTGTCAGGAAGTTCATGAATGGCTTTATCCAGTAAATTTCTGAAGTCTTCCACATTCGGGAAAGTTTCCAATTCCTGATCCGGAACAATGCTCTTTTCGTGCTTTATGTTTTCTTTGAGTCGCTCAAAACTCTTTTGCTCTCGAAGCATATTTAAGCTTCTGTATTTTGTTGCACTAAAAAGATAGGATCGGACTGAAGAGCTGACCTTTATCTTTGATTTATTCTCCCAAAAGTAAACGAAAATATCCTGAACAACCTCTTCCGAAAGGACAGTGTCTTTCAAATAAATATTGACAAAATTGCAGAGCTCCGCATAATATTTGTCGAAGAAATACCTGAAAGCCTGTTTATCACCATCAATCATTCGTTTGATGATGAATAGCTCATCACTATTCCATTTTTCATTCAGTTCTTTGCCCATACCAACTCACTCAAGCAATTAGTCGCATAGCGCAAATATAGAAAAATCAGGATAATATCTGCCTGCCTCTTATTGCGATGATTACTAATTCGAGAAGGGCGTCAATCCTAATCCGATGCCAGTTCAAATAATTCGTCCAGTGTGTATATTGAATATGAAGGCGTGTCGTGCTTGCGAAAAACGGAGTTGATCATTGCCTTAGCCACATCCTGGGCATGAATTGGCCGATACCTTTTAAACACAAACCTGGTTAGCCAGCGGGTAATTTTTAAGCTAAGTTGCTCGAAGCCTCGTTGTTCGCCTCGCTGCCCGTCGAGTATGGAGGGACGCAAGATAATTGTTTTTTCAAAATCAAGTTTTCTCACGTCGTCATCGAGTTCTCCTTTTATTTTACTGTAGAAAATTTTGGATTTTGCATTGGCTCCAGCAGATGAAATCAGCACATAGTCACTGACTTTCTGCTGTGCGGCAGCTTCGGCAACGGTGTATTGGTAAGTATAGTCGACTAAAAACTGCTTTTTTATGCTGCCGGCTTTCTTGCGGGTTGTTCCTAATGACGAAAACAAAACGTCCCCCTGAAGTTTCTCAGCCCAACTGCTGATCTTATCAAAGTCAACCAAATACTCGTTTAGTTTTTCGTGTTTTATGCCAGTTGTCCGACGTGTAAAAATGTTTACTTCCCCGAAACGATCATCTTCTAATAATAAACGGACTAAATAACTCCCTACAAGTCCGGTTGCTCCTATTACGTTTGCTGTCAAATTTTTCATCTGTTTATAATTGTTTGTTTTTACCCGAGTCAAATGGAACTCGCTCCTATTCGTGCTCCCGTGTGTAAGAACTTTTAGATGCTCATTTCATGATCTTTTATCTGGTATTAGCTTATCTGAAACCAACTGATCAAAATGATCCAGAATCGTTTGTTCAAATGGAATAAATGTCATGTTTAGATCTTGCTTAATATACGAATTGTCGAAGACGATATCATGTCCGACATTTCGTTCAACATATTTCCTAGTAAAACCAAATAAGGGGGCAAGTAGTTTAAATAGCCATTTGGGAACATGCTTTTTAGGGACAGGATAATTGGGATATTTCTCTCCGACAATCTTAGCAATGTCCAGAAAATCTTTTTGGTAGCCAGCCGTAAGGTGTCGACCGGAAGCTGAAGGGGTAAGCCCCGCCAGAATGTGTGCTTTGGCGACATCCCGAACATCAACCATTGCTTGAGCTCCGGCTGGTGCTCCGGCTTTAAACTTCCCTGAATAAAGCTGAATCATGAGATCAATACTGGTAGAATCGGAGCGTTTACTTAATGATGGGCCGAGGATAAACCCGGGATTGATAGCAACCAGATCCCAGCGATTTTGTTTTTCTGCAATTTTCCAGGCTTCTTTCTCAGCCATGGTTTTGGAGTACGGATAAGGTTGATGGTTCACGCTGCTGGTGGTATTCCAGCTTTTTTCAGTCATCAGCCCGTTGTTTAATTCTTTAATGTCTGCAGCATCGCCAATCATGGCCACAATACTGGAGGTGAGCACCACCCGTTTGACTGAAGCTATATCGTTGGCAGAGAATAAAATGTTCCGTGTTCCTTGTAGCGCCGGCTGAACCAACTCTTTATCAGCATTTTTTATTCCAGAGATTTTGAAGGGAGAAGCCGTGTGAATGACCAATTCGCAACCACTCATTGCCTCAGCAAAAGATTGGTTGATCAGCAAATCTGCTTCAAATATTTCAAGTTTACCTTTACTCTTCTCTGCACAATCTAATAAATGCTGAAATTTAGCTTGGTTGGATTTATTCCGGACAGTTGTATGAACAGTATATCCATCGTCCAGTAATCGTTTAACGATCCACGAAGCCAGATATCCTGTGCCTCCTGTAACCAAAATTGGGGTGTTCTTATTAATTGTTTTCATCGTTTGTTCTATCTATTTTGTTTAAGCAATAGACTGATCAGTCTATTGCCAGTTGAATTTTTTTACCCTTTTATGGTGTCCCAGAATAGTTTAAAAGCATCATTCTGATATTTTTCTTCATTCATTTTTTCAGGATTCTCCATTAAGTGTTTGATGATACCGTTTAACAGTCCTTGCATTGCTTCAACCAGCAGATCGATAGGAACCGCCTTTAAAATATCTTCATCCTGTCCCTTTTCAATTAGTTCATAAATAAACTGAAATCGCTGTAGACCAAGCTCTCTTGTTAAATTCGTGATAAATGGGGAATTGCTGTAACTGGTGTAAAACTGTTGATGGTTCGGGTGATCGACTGCCCAAACAATATAGTTGAAAAAGATTTGGCGAAGCTTAGCTTTAAGCGTTTCCTGCACGTTTACGTTCTCTAAAAGAGAATTCGTTAGGTTATCTTTTGTTTCAAGATAAAGGGTATTGATTAACTCTTCCTTGGTTCTAAAATAATGAAAGAGAGTGCCTGTCGCTACGCCAGCGTCCTTCGCTATTCTCGATGTGGGAGTTGCGTGAAAACCATTGGCTACAAACAATTTAAGCGCTGTATCTAGTATTTGTTCTCTTTTTGTATTCATATTAAATCGACTAATCAGTCTACAAATCTATTCATTTAATATTGCTCTTCCAAATCAAGCTACTGCTCTTTGAAGAGTTCCTATCTAAATAGAGTATTCGAACTTACTCTTATTGCCAACTGTTAAGTCTAGCGTAGAGTGAACAAAGCGCGATCTAAATCTTTGAGTGGTGTATTGTGTTGGAAGTAAGTGCTGTGTGAGGCATACTTCTGTCGTTTCAAATCGTTCATCGGTTTGACGGGATAAGTCCCCGCCTTGCATCTTATTTTTATTCAGTTTAAATTAGTATAGTTAAATTAACAGCTGAAAATAACCTATAAAACGAATAAAATGATAAACAAGATTCACAGTCTGGGAGGCTACATTCATGAATATCAGAAAAGTATCGCTAATCCTCGGGCTTTTTGGGGACAGCAAGCCGAATGCTTTTATTGGCGTAAGCGATGGGATAAAGTATTGGATTGGAATTTTGATGAACCCAGTATTCAGTGGTTTGTGAATGGGAAGCTCAATATTACCGAGAATATTTTTGAGCGGAATTTGTATACGCATGGTAATCAACCGGCTATTATTTGGGAACCCAATGATCCCAACGATGAATCACGAACTTTAACTTATCGGGAGTTATTTGAAGAAGTAAATCGATTTGCCAATACCCTGAAACGCCTGGGTGTTGTAAAAGGCGACCGGGTTGCTTTGTATATGCCCATGGTGCCTGAACTGGCAATTGCCGTTTTGGCTTGCGCACGAATCGGTGCAATCCACTCGGTTATTTTTGCCGGATTTTCAGCAAACGCACTTCAGGAGCGTATTAACGATGCATCGGCCAAAGTCCTGTTGACAGCAGATGGCGGTTTTCGGGGATCGAAAATTACCCCCTTAAAAGAAATTGCGGACGAAGCGCTCGAAACATGCCCAACCATTGAAACTGTGGTTGTTTTAAAGCGGACAAAATCAGAAGTGGAGATGGTTGTTGGTCGTGATATTTGGTGGCACAAGGCCGTTGATGGACAATCTACTGAGTGTGTTGCTGAAGAAATGGACTCGGAAGATCCCCTGTTTATTTTATATACTTCAGGATCAACCGGAAAGCCAAAAGGAATAGTTCATTCCACTGCTGGGTACATGGTGTATTCGGCTTATACTTTTAACAATGTTTTTCAGTACAATGCCGGAGATGTATTTTTCTGTACAGCAGACATTGGCTGGATTACAGGTCACAGCTATATTGTTTATGGTCCATTGCTGACGGGAGCACAAACACTCATGTTTGAAGGAGTTCCTACCTGGCCTGACGCCAGCCGTTTTTGGGATATTGTTGCCAAGTACAAGGTCAATCAATTTTACACGGCACCAACAGCTATTCGAGCCCTACTGGCGCAGGGGAACGATTTTTTAGAAGGGAAAAAAGTCGATTCGCTTAAAGTTCTGGGGACAGTTGGAGAACCTATTAATGAGGAGGCCTGGCACTGGTATCACGATCATGTTGGACGCAACCAATGTCCAATTGTTGATACCTGGTGGCAAACCGAAACCGGTGGGATCTTGATTTCTCCTATTGCCGGAATTACCCCGACCAAGCCCTCCTTTGCAACCTTGCCACTCCCTGGTGTTCAACCAATAATTGTTAACAACGAAGGGAAAGAATTAACAGGCAATTCGGTAGCGGGAAATCTCTGTATTAAATACCCCTGGCCGGGAATAGCCCGCACATTATGGGGAGATCACGAGCGATTTAAGCAAACGTATTTCTCAACCTACGATAAGCTGTACTTTACCGGTGATGGCGCCAAACGCGACGAAGACGGTTATTACCGAATTCTCGGGCGAGTAGACGATGTGATAAACGTGTCGGGACATCGTTTAGGAACTGCCGAAATTGAAAATGCCATTAATGAGCATCCTCTGGTAAACGAGTCAGCCGTTGTCGGATATCCTCATGCCATCAAAGGACAGGGAGTTTACGCATTTGTGGTTTGTGGCGAATTATCAACAGGAGGAGTTGACGGGATTCGAAAAAGCATTATGCAAGGAGTTGCAAAAATTATTGGACCTATTGCACGACCGGATTTGGTGCAAATTGTTCCGGGGCTTCCTAAAACCCGAAGTGGTAAAATTATGCGTAGAATATTGCGTAAAGTAGCCGAAGGCGATGTAACCAATCTTGGCGACACCTCAACGTTGTTGGATGAAGATGTGGTTGAAAGTATCATAGAAGGAGCATTGGTCGATGTGAAAAGATAACGTTAAATCTAACTCTTAAAAAGGAGCAACTACGGCTCCTTTTTTTATGATGTAACTTTTGTGTTAAAATTGAATTACGAGTTATCTTTTCCCGAAATAGAAACCATTTTCTGCCTATTTTCGTGGCTAATTAGGGAAATCTGATTTGATTCAATATTACGTTGAACATCTTAGCTGTAAAGAACGTACCTATTTAACAGGAGTAGAATTAATTCATGAGCTGTTGTCCGGTTCGAGAAAATTAAGATTCAGTCAGAATTAGAGATTCGATAAGATCAACAGCGAGCTTAAATTTTGATTATTCAGTTTGGCTGAACAATCAGATACGATTAAAATAATAACCAAATAAATATATATCATGACTGTAAATAGAACCTTTGGGATAGGCATCGATAAGAATGAGCCTGACGTGTCAGACAAAAAAAAGATCCAATATATCAACCTGAAATTGGCCGCTGATGGTTATCCTACGTGCACCAGTGGAGCTAAATCAGATTTTCTTGAAATGGCCATGCCTCTTCTGAATAACTACAATGTTAAGTCGAGGTTACTATCAAAAAATACATCTCCCATGGGAGATCGGATCCGGAATTTTATTTCGGACTATCTTAGTGATGTTCCGGGTGATAATACTATTAATTTCCCAAGTCATCCTTTCATTTTAGATCGTTACGGATTGGCTCGGATGATTTCAATACCACCAACTGCTGATTTGTATGAAACAGATATCGTAAAATCTTATCGGACAGCGCAGGGCGTCCTGAACAACCCCAAAGAAGACAGAAGAACAACAAAAGGGGTTTTTCATGTTAGTGAAGGCGGATTGCCAATTCCTGATGATAAGAAGGCTGTTCCAAAAGCAACATTCTGCAAACTGTTGCAAGCTGCGATGAATCCACCAAAGGAGCTGCTGAAATTGCCTTTCACCGCAAATCAGGAAGACGTGGCTGAGTTATTCGTTACATTGATGTTACGCCCCATTGTTGTTCCTGAGGTTCCGGGAGTAATATCTGAAAAATCGATGGAAGTTTGTTTTCTGGCTCCTGCAAGTTTGGTATCAAACCTTGATTTTGTGGAGTCGATTTTCGGAAACGCCGGCGATCCGTTTCTGCCCGAAAATGATGCTGCATTAGATCCGGAACACTGGACCGGACACACCGGCTGTGTAATTCTTGCGCCGCACTTGACACAACTGACCAAGAAAGAGCTTGGTCTTCCGCATTACGATAACGCGACTGAACGCCAGCGTCGTGATGGTATGTGCTGGAAAAAGGAAGGTGAGAAATACAATGACGGTAGTGCTTTTAAAATTGCTGCTCGTGACGAACGAGGTGTGGCCATCACGTTAATTGCCGATAACTACTACGGATATTGCAAAAAGGAAGTAAAAACCATGATTGGCTACTCAGCCAATTTATTTGGTTTGGCAGAGGAAGAACATGCCGGTGGAGCCATCGCTTTCCCTAGCTATAACCTGGGTGAAAAATGCTATTTAGATGAGCGTTTACCCAATAACGGACTGAATTTCGCTTCCTTCATCTACTTGTTTGCCGATATGCTGGATTTGAAAAAAGAAGGTTATGCGGTTGACAAAAAATACCGGGATATTATTTATATTCCTGAAGATGCCCGATTTAACCTGATGGAGCAAACAATTAAATGGTCAACAAGTGGGGCAGAGCAGGTTATTAAACTTCTTCCGTACAAACACTACATCTATCCGAATGGGTACAAAGTAGAAATGAAAAAGCGTATTGAAGGACCGAAGTGGCACCTGGTAGGTACCATGGCCGAAGGAACACTTTGCCACAAACCTTGTACTGTTTCAGGAGGCGGAAAATCAGAGATCTCTAAATCGATTAAAGATGCCATGATTCAGGGACCAGTTATTGTTACTGACTTAAATAAGGATCTGGACATTGTTGAGGAAATCATGTCGAAAGACTACTCGAAACGGTTCAAAGTTTCTCCTGACTATTCAAAAAATAAACCACGTCATATTTTAAGCCGTCGACGTTCTTTAGGCTCAGTGATAAAGTTGTTGACTCCTGCTGAAGAATATACCGATGAATACAACGAATGGCTGACTTCCTTCCCTCAACGAATTAAAGTGCTGATTTATGTGATTAAAGGAAACTACAGTGCGGACTGGGATAAAGATTGGCGGAAATACTTCTCGGTGGATAAAGTAAATGGTGTGCCCGGAAATGAACTGAAATTTCAGAATGATAAACTGCTATCGAACTTCCTGAGAGTTGGACATGACGAGGATAACTCATGGCGCATTTTCCTATTACGTCAGGATTATAATCCGTCAAGTAAAGTTCAGGCTGAAGATGATATCACTGCATCAGTAACGTTGAAATCAGAAAACCTGAACAACTTAAATACCGAATATAAAAATCAAAGCGTAAAATTGCTTACCAACTGCGAATCACGTTTATTCCAGCGACCTGATGATTGTGTGCATAAAGGGTATGATAAGCAAGGTGAAAAAGATCTTTCAAGTCCGAATACCTTCTTGTCAAACTTTGAACCATTGACACGTGAGCAGGTGCAGGAAATCAAGGACGATGCAATTGGCTTTGAGCTGTACACTCAGCCTGTTAAAGACTTAATTAACGACTTTTTAGAAATCGGAACCACCGATTACCTGGTGGTTCCTTCGGAACCTCGGTTGGTAAATGGTGTGCCTTCTAAAAATCCGAGATACTTACAAACAAGGCCTGATTTGGTAGACTCAACTGATAAATATGTTGCCGAAGTTGGTACACGTATTTTCAGAAAAATTCCGCTGGATCAACCAGTATACTCTCCGGTGAACGCAGTATTGCCAGGTCGCAGAAATAACCCTGCCGAACCTGAAAATAATGTACCACCATTGGCCGTTTATAATCCAATTCACTATCAGGAATTGCCTGAGTTGTTTATCGATTTTATTTGTAGCATAACCGGAAAGTCTCCATCAACCACCGGGTTTGGTTCCGAGGGAGCTTTAACCAAAGGGCCTTTCAACTCCTTGTTACCTGCTTCTGACTTGAATAATGCATTCTTGTCATACATCTTAACAGGTTACGATGGTTTCTCTTCAGCAGCCGGCTATGTTGGACCAAAATATAAAGTTGATCACGATGTTAGTTTACTGGTTCCTGAAATCTGGTGTCGGATGTCAGTTGAGGAGCGCGATCCAAAATTCTTAATAGAAAACGGGTACTTGGAGAAAATTGAAAACTTCAAGCATAAAGGAAAAGAAGTTGATGCCAGCTTGTTGGGATACCGAATTACCCTAAAGTTTGTAACTCACTTCCTGGCTCGTATTTTCAGTAAGCCTGATGCGGTTTTCAGCGACGACATGTTGCGCCCTGAAAAACAAGACATTGACATGTTTGTAGCGTCAGTCGAAAATCTGAGTATTACTCAAAGACGAGTGGCCGAAGGATTGATGCGCGATGGTACAGTTGATATGCTTTGCCCACCACTGAAGGCACTGGTTCACATCATGGTAGATGGTAAATACAAGGGGAAAGATCGCAATGATCCTAAAATTCGCGCCATGTTTACCCGTGAAGCGGTACTGAATAGCGATTGGTATAAAGCACGTTTGGTTGAAAAACAAAAGCGTGATATCGAGCAATGGACTAAGCGTGTAGCTTACATTGAACAAATCATCAACCTGAAGAATTTTGCGGAAACAACCGCCCGTTTGAATTTACAGGAACGCTTAAAAGCAGCGAAAGAAAAGCTAAGTAGGGTTTCTTCATCCGAGTACCTGAATGAACTGGAAGGAACTATTGGTGTGGATACCTTGAAGCCTATTGAAGATTAATTTCTGAAATAAGAATATAAAAAAAGCTCCGATTCATTTAAATGAATCGGAGCTTTTTTATGTTTTTTTAGTCATTCTGAACTCGTTTCTGGAACTGTAAGCAGCGTATTAAGTTGCTAACAATTCCGAAACAGGCTTGAAACAACGTTTACTTTATCGAGTTAAAAAGATATCTCAACTACTCTTTTGACTCTTCCTCGTCATTCTCTTCGTTAACCGCAGCGACTTCATCATCTTCTGTGTTTTCTTCAAAATCGCTTGCAACAGGCGCTTGAGTTACAGCCACTGGCTCTTCTTCCGGCTCAATGCGCTTCAAGTGTGGAGGAAGTGGCTCATTGACATCATCTTTAAAATAAGGATACACGTCAACAATGGTGCTCAGGTTCATGGCTGTAATCTGGATCGGCACCAAAATATAAGAGAGTCCTTCTTCCAACCGCAGCAACGCCTGTTTAAAATCATCGGCAGCCACCAAAAAATAGTTGTTTATTTTCTTCTCTTTCCCGGCTTTTTCATCGATCGTTACAATACCAATCTTAGCCTTGAACCAGTATTCTCCATCATCGTGAGGAAATATTTCTATAATATTTGATTTCTTGATGTTGTCAACCAGAAATTCGCCACCACGCACAACCTGCTGCATCTGCTCAATAATACGCGTTTCAGCATCGGTAAACGACACCGCATCTACCAAATAAGACTCTGTTACTTTCCGTTCGCGACCATCCTGATCAATCTTCACATATTTTACTTTGCATTCAAACCAAGTCTGCATAATCTTTTCTTTTTAAATGAATATGCAAAGATATTTTCTTCAAGCATTTATATCGGCTTTTTCAGAAATAGTTTTTCACAAAATGCAAGCATACAGAGTGCACGAGGCTAAGCTCAACGCGCTCGTTAAAAAGTCGTATCTAATTATATTTCAAAACGATTGAGAAATGATTATATTAGTAGGGAGTCAAAAAAAGAATATCGCAACACGAAATAGAAGAGCTTTTAATTTTGTAACCTAATTTTACTATTTATGCTTATTGGACTCTTTAAAGAGGGGGAATCGGAAAACCGGGTTGCCCTCTTGCCCGAAATTGTTTCAAGTCTTACCAAACGCAAGGTGGAGGTACTTGTTGAAACCGGAGCCGGCGAATCTGCATTTGCTACTGATGCAGCTTACAAAGAAGCCGGAGCTACAGTTTCTACGCGAGAAGAAGTGCTAAAAAAAGCGGATTTTCTGATCGGTATTCAACCTCCCGACAAAAAGTTTGTGGAAGCACTTGACCAGAGCAAAATGTGGCTCAGTCAGTACAATCCGATGTGGAACACTGACCTGGTTAAGCAATTTGTATCGAAAGGAATAACCACGTTTAGTATGGATACCATTCCGCGATCAACACGGGGACAGGCGATGGATGTGTTATCATCGCAGGCAACTGTTGCCGGCTATAAAGCAGTACTCGAAGCAGCTTTCACACTTCCCTCCTTCTTTCCCATGTTTATGACAGCTGCCGGAACCATTCGCCCAGCAACGGTGCTGGTGTTGGGTGCCGGAGTTGCCGGATTACAAGCAATTGCTATTGCCCGAAAACTTGGCGCACAAGTTCAGGCTTTCGATGTTCGGTCGGCAGTAAAAGAAGAAGTGAGGAGCCTTGGAGCCAGGTTTGTAGAAGTTGAAGGTGCCAAAGAAGATGCTGCTGCCGGGGGCTATGCGGTGGAGCAAACCGATGAGTTCAAGCAAAAGCAACAGCAAGCGATCAATGACCATGCAGCAAAAGCTAGCGTGGTGATCTGTACGGCACAAATTCCGGGGCGCAAAGCTCCTTTGCTTCTTCCCAAAGAAGCTGTAGCGGCCATGAAGCCGGGTTCGGTGATTATCGATTTGGCAGCCTCAACCGGTGGAAACTGCGAACTCACGCAAGACAATAAAACCGTGGTAGAACATGGAGTCACCATCATCGGACAATCGAACTATCCGAGCTTAATGCCCGCTGATGCCAGCAAGATGTTTGGAAAGAACATTTTAAACTTCCTCGAACTTCTGTTCAACGAAGAAGGAGAATTCAACCTGAATTTTGATGATGATATTATAAAAGGAACCTGCATAACTCATGGCGGAGAAATTATCAATGAACGTGTAAAATCTGCTGTTCAAAGCTAAAACCCAACTACGATGAATGAAATATTAATCTTTTTCTATACTTACAAGGAAGCGATTTTTATTATCGCTCTTTCCATTTTTTTGGGGATTGAAGTCATCTCCAATGTACCTGCTGTTCTCCATACCCCGCTAATGTCGGGAGCCAACGCCATTAGTGGTGTTATCATTATCGGTGGAATCATTTTGGTTGGGCATGCTGATGCAACAACCATCAACACCGAGTTGATCCTGGGAATATTCGCTATCATTTTTGCCACCCTCAATGTCGTTGGCGGATTTGTGGTTACCGACCGCATGTTGGAAATGTTTAAAAAGAAGAAAAAATAGGAGGTCCCATGGATAAAATACTCGGAACATTAAACGGTGTTGATTATACTGTTGGAGGCACTCTCCTTGAATTGAGCTACTTACTTGCAGCGATCTTGTTTGTTATCGGATTAAAACTGCTAAGTCACCCCGAAACCGCTCGTCGTGGTAATTTTTATGCCGGCGGAGGTATGGTTTTAGCCATGTTCACAACCTTACTTTTACATAAAAATGCCAATGGAGTAGGCATACAACCGGCAAACGTCTGGATTATTCTGGCAGCAATTGGCGTTGGTTCTGCCATTGGTTGGATCATTGCCCGAAAAATAAAAATGACTGCCATGCCCCAGCTTGTTTCATTTTACAATGCAACGGGTGGAGCAGCTTCAGCATTAGTTGCTCTACTGGAATTCCCAAATGCCGACATGAGCAATTGGGGCTCGGTACTCGTAACACTCCTGGGCCTAATTATTGGTAGTATTGCCTTTAGTGGAAGTATGATTGCTTACGGAAAGTTGGATGGAAAGGTAAAAGATATCCGGGCTGGCTACATGAGCTTTGTTAATCTTACATTACTGGTTGGAACGTTCGGATTGGCAATTTTTATTCTGCTGTCGGGGAAAACACCAGCTGAGCTTAATTGGGCTATTTATTTGCTTCTCTTTGTATCGCTTCTTTACGGAGTACTTTTCGTCATGCCGATTGGTGGAGCCGATATGCCGGTTGTTATTTCGTTGCTAAACAGTTTTACCGGAATTGCCGCAGCTATGGCCGGATTTATCTATAACAACCAAGCCATGATTTTAGGTGGTATTCTGGTTGGCGCAGCCGGTAGTATTTTAACGCTACTGATGTGCAAAGCGATGAACCGATCCTTGCTGAATGTGATTATCGGCGCGTTTGGAGGTGGTGGCACTGCAGCTGCCGGAGCTGAAGGAACGATGAAAGAAATGACCATGAGTGACGCTTCTGTTTTATTGGCCTACTCGCAAAATGTAGTCATTATTCCAGGTTACGGATTGGCAGTTGCACAGGCTCAGCACATTTGTCATGAACTCGACCTCTTACTTGCAGACAAGGGAGTGAATGTTCGATATGCTATTCACCCGGTTGCCGGACGAATGCCCGGACACATGAATGTACTACTGGCAGAAGCTGACGTTCCTTACGATAAATTGGTAGAAATGGCCGATATCAACCCGGACATGCCCAATACCGACGTAGCTATTGTAATTGGAGCGAACGACGTTGTTAACCCGGCTGCCATTAATGACCCGGGAAGCCCAATTGCAGGCATGCCAATAATAAAGGCGCACGAAGCCAAAAATATAATTGTCATGAAACGTGGTCGGGGAAAGGGCTATGCTGGCATTGAAAACAGCTTGTTTTTTGATGATAAAACTCGTTTGCTTTTTGGAAATGCAAAAGATACTTTGCAAACGTTGGTTAGCGAAATAAAAGGTTTGTAAGTCAGGTATAGCTATAAAAGTGAATGGCAATCGGATTTTTTCTGATTGCCATCTTCTTTGTTTAGAACTCACTGTATTAAATCAAAATTAATCAATCAGAAATGTTAACAGTTTTTTGCGATCTGATGATTTTTATTTCCCTATATTTATCAAAAATAGACGCCACGACCGACACCTCGTTTTCTTATATAAATACTTAATTTATGGACGATAAGAGAAAGTACGCGGAAGTCAAAATCCGAAAAGAAAATAAGACAATGGAGGTTTTGATCGGTTCGGGATTGAAACCTGAAATAATTGATTTGACTATTAACAAATGGCAATCGCTAATTGACGCTGTTGCCCAGGTTGTTAATGCCCATGTTGGCTCCATTATGAAACTTAACGAAGATTCGCTGGAAGTATTTGTAGTGACCGAACACCAGAATACATCCTTGAAGAAAAACCTCAAAGTTGAATTGAATCAGGGAATTTTCTGCGAAACAGTTATCGGCACACAGAAACAACTCATTGTTACCAATTCAAAAAAAGATGAGGTGTGGAAAAATTATAAAACAGAGTTTACTTCCTATATGGGCTTTCCGGTAAACTGGCCTGATGGTGAGGTTTTTGGTACCGTTTGTCTTTTCGATAATGATGAGAGTAATTATAGCGAAACATACAAAGAACTCTTAAATCAGGTAAAACTACATATTGAAACGGACTTGCAATGGCTCATCACAAATCAAAAGCTGCAAGAAAAAACCAATGAGCTGGAGAAACTCAACAAGGTAAAATCCAGACTACTTTCACTGATATCACACGATGTAAGAGGCTCGGTGAGTACGATGGATTCATTTCTTAAATTAATACTCAACAGCTTTGATCAGTACGATAAAGCTTTTCTGAAAAATGTGCTCAGCTCTTTAAGCCAAAATACCAGTGCGGTGTATCACACGCTCGAAAACCTACTAATCTGGTCAAAAAATGATCTACTGCAACTGAAAGCCAATAAGCAAAATTTTAACCTCATTCCTGTTTTTAACGACATTTTAGCACAGTTTAAACATACGATAGAGCTAAAGAAATTTGAGATTTTTGAAGATTATTATTCCGAGAAAATAATGATTTATGCAGATGAAGAAATGATTCGTACTTCTTTGCGAAACATCTTCTCTAATGCAACTAAATACACGGAAAACAATGGCAAAATATTCATTCGGGTTTTAAGCGAAAACGATAAAACGATTATTGAAATTGAAGATACCGGTATTGGCATGCACAAAAATATCCTTCAGAAACTCTTCACCTATAGTGAAGATCATTCGAAAGAAGGAACAGAAGGAGAATCCAGCTCCGGAGTCGGGTTGTTTTTAACCAAAGACTTTTTGGATAAAAATGGAGCTACTGTTAATGTTACCAGCGAGATTGGAAAAGGGACAAAATTTCGGGTGAAAATCTGATCTTCTTTCAGTGCTATTTTTCATGCTTAACAACAAAAAATCACTACTTCATTTTCTAATTGGCTACAATTTATTAATTTAGTTAAATCCTAATTTCAAACGAGAGTCCGTTGTAAAATGAGATAGAACTAAAAAAAATATTAATAATTAAACTGATCAATTCTCAGAATAAAAGAATGAAATGATTCAGTGACTAGAGGTGGCTTTTTCCAAAGCCACCTTTTTCCTTACACAAAAAAAGGCGGGAAGGCACTCATAAAGCTGACAATCCCGATGGAAGAGCCTTTGAGAAATTCGTTGATTAAAAAAATACGAACAATGTCAGATTGCAGTTGTTTGTTCTGTTGATGGTAAAACAAAAGAAACTATGATCTCTTTAGATATCAGAACAAACTCTCAGATAAAGAACGGAATCTACATATACAGGCAAACTGCACATTCGCTTAGCTTTTTAAAAATAGCGGTCTACCCAGAAATTTAAAATGAAATGAACTTAAAAAACCAAGGATATTTCCAGGGGGAAATACAAAAGCGTTTATCAAAAACCAAGACACATTGTTTTGGAGTAAATCCCTGCGTCACTATTTCACTTAGATAAATAGAAAATTGAATATACAAGGAAGACTAAAAGGCAAAACTAAATTATGGCATTTATCACATTAGACACCAAGAAACTAAAAAAGAACTACGACTATCTTGAAAAATTACTTTCAAAAAATGGCATTACATGGGCTGTTGTTTCAAAGATGTTGTGCGGAAACAAGACCTACCTGGAAGAAGTTATTAAGCTGGGAATAAAGCAAATGTGTGACTCTCGAGTTTCAAACCTGAAGATGATTAAATCAATATCAGAAGAAGTTGAAACGGTTTATATAAAACCACCTCCGAAGCATTCAATTGATGAAATTGTAACGTACGCAGACATTAGTTTCAATACTGAGATTGACACCATTGAGCGACTTTCAAAGGAAGCTAAAAAGCAAGGAAAAATGCACAAGATCATCATTATGATTGAGACGGGTGAGTTGCGGGAAGGCGTATTGCAAGAGGAGTTTCTTGATTTTTATGACGCGGTTTTCAAACTCCCGAACATTAAAGTTGTTGGTATTGGAACCAACCTGACGTGCATGTACGGAATTTTACCCAGTCACGACAAACTGGTTCAGCTTTGTTTATATGAGCAACTTATCGAGGCCAAGTTCAACAAAGAGATTGAGTACGTATCAGGAGGGGCTTCGGTAACTGTTCCTCTCATTTTTCAAGGGCTGCTGCCGAAAGGGATCAATCACTTTCGAATTGGCGAAACATTTTTTCTGGGAACCGATGTTTACAACAACGAAACATTCCCGCAAATGGAAAACAATGTTTTTAAGCTACATGCCGAAATTATCGAGCTCACCGAAAAACGCATGCGCCCGATTGGCGAACTTGGTAAAAATTTACAGGGCGAAACCATCATTTTTGGGGATGATGTCCAAACCGAAAAATCACACCGCGCATTAATCGATTTAGGACTGCTGGATATTGACGAGAAACACATCAAACTAAGAAATAAAGACCTTAAAATTGTAGGGGCTTCTTCCGACATGTTGGTTGTCGATCTGGGTAAAAACAAGGAAAACTATCAGGTTGGGTCTCAACTCGAATTTGAAATGGACTACATGGGAGTGCTTCGTTTGATGAACTCCAAATATATCGAAAAAAGGATCTTAAGCGAATAAAACGATTCTGGTAATATGGAAAGAAAGGGCTAATGATTATGCATATCGTTAGCCCTTTCTTTGTGTCCACTGGGAATCGCGAAGGCGTCACCACGAAACTTAATTTTTAAGACAGGAGGTGAATACATGCTATCGAGCATATATTAAAAGATATAAAAGTCTTTTAATATGTCTTAATTTTATATGGTGCGCAAGTGAATTAAATCCCTTCTTATGAAAAAATTAACTGTTAAGATTACTGTCTCTGCATTAGTATTTATCGTATTAATTGTCGTAGCATTGATATTTTATGTGAAAGTTATGCTCCCCAATGTTGGAGAAGCACCTGATATGAAAGTCGAATTGACTCCAGAACGTATTGAGCGCGGAGAATACCTGGCCAACCATGTGATGTCTTGTATTGATTGTCATTCGAGGCGCGATTTCAGTGTTTTCGCTGCGCCAATGGTTCCGGGAACAAAAGGCCAGGGAGGCGAGGTATTTGATCAGGTCATGGGATTCCCCGGTCGATTTGTATCTCCAAATATTACACCGTCAAAACTCAGTACATGGACCGATGGCGAGATATTCAGGGCAATTACGAGTGGGGTTTCAAAAGATGGCCGGGCGCTGTTTCCATTAATGCCACATCCACACTATGGCGAAGTTGACGTGGAGGATATTAAGTCAGTTATTGCTTACTTGCGTTCATTGGCACCAATAGAAAATACCCCGGAAGCATCATCTCCTGATTTTCCGATGAGTATAATTATTAACACGATTCCTAAAAAAGCAAATCCCTCAAAAAAGCCTGATGAATCAGATCAGATTAATTATGGCAAATATTTGGTAAATGCCGCTGCCTGCGTCGATTGTCACACCCGACAGGAAAAGGGTAAGTTTGTTGGTGATCCGTTTGGTGGAGGAATGGAATTTGGGTTTCCTGACGGTTCTGTTTTACGCTCAGCGAATATTACACCGAGCCAATCAGGAATTGGATATTGGACAGAGAAAGATTTTATTGATCGGTTTCGGACGTTCTCCGATTCAGCATTCGAACAAATTAAAGTTGCACCGGGAGAGTTTCAAACTTTAATGCCCTGGACATTTTATGCCGGCATGAAAACTGAAGATTTAAAAGCCATTTTTGCCTATTTACAAACGTTGGAACCTTCAGAAAATGAGATTGTACTATTTACTCCTGCTGAAAAATAAATGCTTTTAGGATGAAAAAATAGTCTCTCAGAGCGTTTATATCAATGAAAGCCTTAAACAGCCCCCGATTTGATCAAGGACTCATACCTCTCAAGCCCTTATTCATTTCATTAAATCTTCATTCTGAAATGCACTCATTTATTTTAGGAATGACTCTCGTAGCAAACAAGATATTTCCTAGAGGACTATATTGCTTAACGAATAATATTTGTAGTTTAAACATTTTTAGAGCTCTCAGTAAAGCTGTCGTGAAATAAAGATTACTCTACGTTAAAAACACAATATGGAGGATACGGAAAGCATGTCAGAATCAGACTTACAGAAACAAAAAAAGAGAGATCAACAGACCGCTCTTTCTTCACCTCTATAAATATGGTTTAACTAAAATTCAATGTCATATAAATCTGCACCATCTTTTTCAAACTGAGCGATACTAATGTCAGTCATGGGGTGTTTGATTAATTGCATCAATAAATCGGGGCTAATTGTTGCCGAATGAGAACCATTCATACTGACCCGGTAAATCTGGTCAACTGTTTTAAAGCTCGCGGCCAATACTTTTGTATCTAATTTGTATTCGTCCATATTTCTAGCAATGTCACGTACGACTTCAATACCGTGTGACGAAATATTGTCTAGGCGACTAACATACGGAGCAACAAAGTCGGCTCCGGCTTTCGCGGCCACCAAGGCCTGCTGCTGTGTGAAAATTGCTGTTGCTGTTACTTTTATTCCGGCATCTTTCAGAATACGCATAGCTTTGAACCCTTCCGGAAAAACCGGGATTTTGGCATAAAAGTTATCTCCCAAATCGAAATACGTTTTGTACTTTTTCGCTTCTTTAACAATTTCATCAGAAGTAGAGCTCATTACCTGAACGTGCATCATACCATCGCCCACAATTTTCGAAACCTCATCAATAGCAACTGAAAGTTTCATTCCCGACTGTTTTAGTATCGTCGGATTTGTTGTAACTCCTTCAAGAGGGAAAAAATCGTACAGTTCCTTCAAGGCTTTAATATCAGCCGTGTCTGCCATGTAAATCATAACGTTTTACTTTTTTTGCAACAAAAAACGCAAGACTCATTGAGAGCTTTCAACTATCAATATAATCCTGCGTCAGTTCGTTTATTTTAAATTTTCAATTAAATATCTTTCGCGTTTGCCAGAAGATAATCTTCAGCTTCGACGGACCAAAGTTCGTTATTATTCTCACATATTTCGTGCAACTTAGCAAATAAAGGATCAGATTTTCCCTTTTCTTTAAATTCAGAAATGGCTGTTAACGGAATTTCCTTATGAGTATAAATTAATTTCTTTCCTCCCGGAATATTTGGCAAGTCAAGAGTTGTATCAATCACCGCATTCAACCCACCAATATGGGTTACTAATCCGGCAGGATCCAGTCCCTTTCCGAACATCTCGAGCGATTCAACCATGTCGTCATTATTTCCACCTGACGTACCCACAATGTGCGTTGAGCCATAGTGTACGTTATAGAAATTCATTTTAGCGCTAAACTCAGTATTACTCGGACCGGCAAAAAAGTTCAAACATCCATCGTTTGAAAGAATGGCATCGCCTTGCTCGATTACCGGAGGTACAGGAGCAAAAACAAAAACGTCGTTATAGCCCTCATCATCAGTCAGACCACGCAATTTACCAACAGGATCTTCACCACTTGTATTTAGGTAAACCAACTCAATCCCTTTTGATTTTGCCCATTCGGGAGAGTAAATGGTTGCCGCTCTGTCCAAACGTGCCTGATCAATATCGGTTACAACCATTAATGATGGTTTGCGATCTTCACGCATAATCACATAATTGATCGCTGCCAATCCCATGGGGCCAACTCCTGCCAGAATCGCCATTTTTCCACCATCAACAATTTCCATATCGTGCTTGTACGATCCGGGAGTGGTATGATAATTGGCATGCATCGCACCAATCACACAGCTTAATGGCTCAGCTAATGATGCCGGATAATAACCTGGCCCTTCATAAGCCAACAGGCAATCCTGCTCCAACACATCTTTCGGAATGATCACATAAGTAGCATCGCCACCAATAAACTGGTACGAATAACCGGGGGCGCTCAGCACTCCAACGGGGCCGTCTTTGTAATAGATAGCAGGCTGAATCGAGTATTTCTGACCTGCCTTAAATTTATCCTTCCATTTAGCACCCACTTCAACAATTTCGCCGGCAAACTCATGCCCAATTAAAATTGGTTTCTCAGCCACATCATTTGGGATACGCTTGTGATCGGTTCCTTGTGTTGCCGCTTTGTACGACGACATACAAATACTGTCGGAAACTACTTTGGCTAAAATCTCATCATCTTTGATTGCGGGAAGTTCAAATTCCTCCAAACGCAAATCTTTTTTACCGTATAATCGAACTGCTTTTGTTTTCATATTGTCTTATTTTTTCATTTTTCAATAACCCTTTATTCCGAGCTTGTTTCGGAATCTGTCTGCAAAGAGATCCTGAAACAAGTTCAGGATGACTCCTCCAAAAAGGACAAATATCCCCTATTTCAACATATTTTGTCCACCGGTTACAGGTACCGCCTGCCCGGTTTCGTATTCTTGCTCCATCACGTAGAAAATGGCTCTCATTACATCCAGAGGAGTGCAGCCTCTTCCGGCGGGAACCTGTGCTTCATAAAAACGTTTCACATCCTCAATGGTTTTTGCACCAGGCACTTTCCCGGCTCGCAAGTACTGCACAAACAAACCATTTTCCGGATCAGCCCAAAGTGGGCCATCGAAAAAGTTACCCGGACAAATGGAGTTTACCTTGATTCGTGATGGCATTAATTCCAAAGCGAACGACTGAGTTAACCCAATTCCACCAAATTTACCACCGGCATAAGCAAAATTCTTGTTGCTTCCTTTCAATCCCGATTTTGAATTGATTTGAATGATATCAGCAAAATGATCCGGCTTAAACTGATTTTGCAATTTCATTACTGCCGAAGCATATTTTGAACAGATAAAATAAGCTGAGTAATTCACCTTAGTCATCAACTCAAAAGTTTCAGGAGTCATTTCATCCAATCCACCTGCACGCAGAATGCCGGCATTACTGATGAATGCATCCAAGCCTCCAAAATTAATGACCGTTTCAAAAACCAAATTATTTACCGAATCCGCATTCGAAACATCAGCTTTTACAAACAGAGCCTTGTTTTTTCTTTTAACAGTATTCAGTTCAGTGGCAAATTCCTGTCCTTTTTCAGCATTTAAATCAGCAATCACCACATTGGCGCCGTGCTGCATCAACTCTTCCACAATGCCGGCACCAAAGCCTTGCGCACCACCGGTGACGATGATAATCTTGCGATCAACACGTCCGGCAGTTGCTCCCAACGATATTTTAGAACGATACTGCTCCACTTCCCAGCTTTCGATAAATTCGATTTGTGCTTTGCTCATGGGATGCTGTCCACCAAACGAATCAGCGAATTGAGCGATACGACAGTGATCAGTTACTACATCGACCAAAATCCCGGCTCCTTCAGCATGATCGGCCATGACAATAACACCCATTCCGGAAGCAAAAATCACTTTCGGTAATTTTCCTTTTTCTGATTGATAGTTTTCAATTCCGGCTTTTACATCTGTTAAAAATGCCGCTACATCGTCCTTAAAATCAACATACAAATAAGATGAATTGGCATACACAATACCATCAGGAGTAAATGGTAATGAAATAGCTTGTTGATTCTCTTTTTGCAAATATTTATTAAGAATAGTACTGTTCGCGAGCTGAACCGTTTTTAATCCGTCGCCAGAAACCATCATACGGATGGCAGGAATAATTTTGTCGGCACTTGCATGGACGGGTAAAGCGTCATTTAGAGGTTCTTCGCCATAAGCAGCATCCAGTTTTGCATCAATTTCGTTGTAGGCCGCATGAATTTCCTCAATTGAGTTTCCACCAACAAACACCCCGTGGTTTTGCAGGAAAATAACGGCAGGTTCTTTTCCTTTTTCTTTGCGGAACCTGATAATTTCTTTTTCAATCACTTTAAACAGAATATAACCCGGGTCTTCGTAGCCAATATAAAGCACGTCATCACCAAACAGTTCTGCTGTTTTCTCGGCAGCTTGGTTACTGCACATCAAGCCGTTTACTTTGGTTGAATGGGTGTGCACGACCAGCGAATAATCAATCAGGTTATGTAACGAAGTTTCCACCGATGGCCGCTGTCCTTTCTCCGGTTCCACCCGACTTTTCATCAGGTCTTTCACAATTTCGTCCTCCCGTTTCAATACATCGTCAGAGTATTGTTTGGTATGCACTTCAGCCAAAATCGAACGATCTAACTTGGCAAAGCCATTCTCTTCAATCGTTGCCAATGCAAATCCACTGGCTTTAATCCAAATATATTTATCGTTTTTGTATGAAGTATTACCACCTCCGGCCAACACGTAGTCTTTCTGTTTGCCATAAAACTGTGATACTTCAATGAGGTCTTTTATTCCTTGTTCCATAATTGTATTAAATTCCAAAATTCATGTTTCAAATTCCAACTTGCATGTCTTCCGTGAGTTCCCGCACTCCTTCTTCCATCCTTCCCACACAAGATCGCTGTAAACGTTCTCTATTTCACAAAGTGACTGATGACTGCATGCCCCAGGGCTATAAACTCATCACGCTCGCCCAATTTGGCTTTGCCAGTTGCATCCAGAAAACCTTCTTTATCGCTGGCTACCAAATACTGATGTGCTGCGACAACACAAGCGCCTTCGTAACCGATTTTTTTCATGGCAGGGCTGAGCTCTTTCCCATCGCCACCAAAAATAGTTATTGGATCAAGCTTTGGCGTGTTGTGCTCGGTACCAAACGTAATTACAAATCCTTTATCGTTAAAGAAGTTGACAAACTTCTCTAAAATTTCGGGATTATTTCTTCCCGGAATCAACTCCAGTGAATAGACATTTTTAGCAAGTAAGCTCTGGTATAGTTTTTCATAATCACCCTCAAAGTCGGTGAACTCACCTTTCGGGTTATCAAGTAAAACCGGGTAGCAAGGGATGCCCCCAGCGTGAGTAATTAAATCAATCACCTGCTCCAAACTTAAAAAAGCTTTGTCATCTTCCGCAACAAATGCTTTTCCTCCGGACTTTAGTAAGTTCCCACGAATTTCATTTTCCAGTCCGGCAAAATCATCCATCGCAGACTTCGGCTCTTTTCCACTAAATATTTTTTTCCAAACTGCTTTTTGCTGTTCTTCGGAAGTGTATTTGGCAGCGATAGCTTCTCGCAATGCTTTGGCAATATGGCGTTCGCGAAGTAGGTTTTTCGCGTATGTTGCTTTCATCTTATCAAATGAGAAGCTTATATCTTCGCCTAATTCTGTCAACCAGGCATTCAATTTCTCAATCATTTCTGCCGTTTGCCGATTGCTCTCATCCTGAACGGACAACAAACGCTCAAGCATTTTGGCATTCATCTCAACCGGATATTTCAATCCTTTACCACTAAAATAAGTTCGCCCGGGATTGTTGGGGTCATTTACCCGAACTCCCTCAGCCTGCAAATCCTTTTGCAAAGCCATAAATTCAATATTGAATAAAGGGAAGATATTAAACTTTTTGGCTTGTCTGTTAAATTCGACGTAACCATCAGTTGTGTAAAAGTCATTAATTCCCAACACCTTCACTCCTTCTTCTTCAGCCATTTCAAAAACCTGAATAATTTCGGAAAATGCACTAAACGAATAGGGTGTATGGAAGTGTCCATTCACCGGAAGTATATTTTCATTCACCTCCAACACTTCGGATAAAAGCTTGCGTTCTTCTGGATATTGTTTAAAAATTGACTCACTCATAAGGTTTTCATCTATAGTTTATTGATTGCACTACAAATGAAGAAAAACAGCAAGTAAAAGGCATCCTTTAGTATCCTGCATGCCGGACAGAAAGCTTGTCGTATAATTAATAAGGGCACGAAATTTCGCACCCTGACAAAGTTGTCAATCGCCCTTATCGGGTAAAGTAAATTACATACTTTTCGTCCGACTCTTTCTTCAATCAATGCCGGTAGTTCATGCTCAGCGATTTGTCCAGCAATGGAGCCGGGATAAACGGAGCGATAACTTCCAACAACTCATCATCGCCCGGCTTTTTGTTGACATGCTTTCAGGTATTTTCGCGGCAATACTGCTCTATAGCATGAAAATGCCGTTCCTTTTCCTGTTCTGAAAGAAGACTGGCCACCACCGAATTGCGCGCCAGCTGGCACAAATCGCCCTTACTCAGCTTCAGCGCCCGGGCCGAAGCTTCAAAATTTTCATTCATGTAGCCGCCGAAATACGCGGGGTCATCGGAGTTGATGGTAACCAATACGCCATGATCCATCAATTTCTTCAGGGGATGATTCTTTAAATCGTCAACAGCTTTCAACTCAAGATTTGAAAGTGGACAAACAGTCAGCGGAATTTGTTTTTGTGCCAGCTCGGCAATTAAAAGATCGTCATAAATTGATGTAATGCCGTGATCAATGCGGAAGACCTTCAGTAAATCGATCGAATCTTTTACATTGGCAGCCGGGCCTTCTTCTCCCGCATGAGCAACCGTTAAAAAACCTTCTTCGCGTGCTTTGGCAAACACCCGCTCGAACTTCGAAGGCGGATTTCCCTTCTCCGAAGAATCCAGTCCAACGCCTACAATCAGATCTTTATAGTCAAGTGCTTCTTCCAACGTTTCAAAAGCCGATGTTTCGTCTAAGTGGCGCAGAAAGCATAGAATCAGCTTACTGCTAACTTCCAACTTTTCGCGACCATCTTGCACGGCCCGGTTGATCCCATTGATGACTGTTGCAAACAAAATCCCCCGATCGGTGTGCGTTTGTGGATCGAAAAAAATCTCGGTATGCACCACATTTTGCACTTTGCACTTTTCGAGGTAAGCCCAGGTGAGGTCGTAAAAATCCTGCTCGTGGAGCAACACCTTGGCACCATCGTAGTACAAGTCCAGGAACTCTTGCAAATTTGAGAACTTGTAAGCCTGTTTCAAGGCTTCCACCGAATCGTATTTCAGCGTAACGCCGTTTCGTTCGGCTAACTTAAAAAGCAACTCCGGTTCCAGGGTACCTTCGATGTGTAGGTGAAGTTCAACCTTCGGCAGTCCTTGTATAAAATCTGCGAGTGTAGTCATAACTTGATTTGTTTATCGTTGTAAAGTTGCAGTTTTTAGGTGAAAATTTGCAAGAGTAAGAAAAGGTTTTTTCTAACTCGACAGAAACCAGAAGCTAAAAAAGAAAGCCCTGTCAGGTTTTCGTGGCCTCTATAGCTGAATTTAATTTGAAGAATACAAAATATATCGTGCAGAATATCAAATCATAATGAAGAACTATTCTGCAATAACATTTTACTGTTCTGCAGGCTCTTTTTTATTATTTCGGGATTGTTTTTGAGCCCTACCTTTCCGATGCATGTACTGACTCCGATAACCGGCACGCTTGTTCTCATCATTACGAAAGACGTATTTGCCACAGGTGCTCAGGTCATCCACCACCTGCTTCAGGTAGGCATAAGCCCGGTCACGCAAGTCTTTTATTTCGCTTTGAGATTGATGAGCAGCAGCATCCAATCCTGGAAGTTCGTCGCTCAATCGCCGCGCCTGATCCAGCGCTGACAGGTCAAAACCGATGGATTGAAGTAAGTCCTGATGAACCTTGCCAAGCACAGCCAAATCATTCAACGATTGGTACAGTGCCGCATGCGGGCTTTTCCGGGCAATTTGCCGGAGCTTTTTCCGCAACTCCGGATGTTGCCGAAAAGCAAACCGAAAGCTTTGCGTAACCATACTGTACAAGTGCTTGCCTTCCTTCAGCTTATTCTGGAATACATCCATCGCTATGGGAGACTGGCGTTTTTCACTGTTCCATCTCCCCTGGAAATAAGTCAACAGCTCGAAACGCAGGATAAAAGTATCGAGCAATTCGGCAGACAAGCCGGTATCCAACAATTCGGGCCAGTCGTTTTTGCTCCACACATACAAGTTGTTGGCTTCCTGCAAGTAGACGGCAATCGGCATGGAAGGACGCTTGAGCTGACTGGAAGGAATGGCTTTTAAAAGCTGGATTTGTTTTTCAGTGGGTTTGAATTGGCTCATGATTTTTTAATTCAGATGAATGACCCTTCAATTTACCAAAAATTGATCATCTGACGATGCTAGCAGCATCATAAAAATACCAACCCATTTCTTTTCTGCTAAGAAACGAAACCAACCTTCCCTGTTCAAACACCAAAGCCGCTTGTGCTAAATATCAGGAATGCATCAGCAGATTTCAATGTCAAGAAAACACGATCAATGAACTACTTTCCTTGCCCTTTAAAGTAATCATTTTTATCGGCAAACAACACGTTGAATGTCGTTAAACTTCCATACGCCCGGGTAATGTACTGTTGCAAATGCACCTTATCTTCATCATCCAACTTCGAATGGCTGTTGATATTTTGTTCCAACACCCGAAGCCGGTCGCGCAGCATCACGATTTTGTGAAAGAAGCCGTCAATCGGTATTTCTTTTGACTGTAAATCCGGATTGCCGGGTTTCATTTCCAGGGTGCCATCTTTCCATTTCTCGGCCATCTTTACCGTATGCGTAATTCCCTGGTATTTGTCCATCACAAAGGTGATCACTTCTTCAATTTCTTCTAATGAAAGTCCGGTTCGTGGCTCGGAATCGGCTGGTACCTCAACTACATCCAAGTCGGGATTATACTTACTCATTTCAGATTTCCCGCCCCGTTCAAAAAAGATTTCGTAAATCGTCAAATGCGATCGGGCGATTATTCCTTCGCCATATACCGGGTGCGAAACTCGTGTGCCAACTGCTAATTCATTCATGATTGTCGGTTTTATTTCGGAAGATGAAAATAGCAAAATCGGCGAAAATATCTTCAGAAAGGGGTTAAAAAGTGAATATCAACCAAACCAAGTGCAATCCAAGAAAGATTCGCGCTGAAGCGGGGGCGAAAAAACAGTTTGTCAGGAATAAATTGAACAAAGTTTCACTTCTTCTTGATTTTATTTTACTAAACTTGTATTATTCAAAAGGTAAACAGTATAAAATAACTGTCATGAAACGCCTATTACTTATATCTTATCTATGCTGTATTTATGGAAATATGAACATTATAGCCAGCGATAATAGGGTTGATACGTCTCTTCCTAAGCAGATGTACAAATTTTTCACTGAAACATTACATACCAACTACAAAATTGAAGATGAAGCCAAGTTGTACGAAACATTTTTGAATGACTATTTTGAATATTATCAGCATATAACCATCAATAAGAAAATAGGCTTTTTAGACTCTATCGATGTTAAAAAACTACGTGAAATTAATCAATTGCTTTTCATTCGCGACAGGCAGCATTATTACCGTTTTTATAGTGAAGTAATTGAAAGAAAAGGTAAAAAATTAGATTTCAAACCGAGTGATAGTCCAACCGTAGGGGTTGATACTGCTATTATGTTCGGACCTACCATAACAAAACAAGATATGGTTTTTGACAGTTTTTTTGAATCGCACAATGTCGTCATGAGTCAGGCTTTTGCAGACTCTTTAGATTCCCGAGATAGTAAAACGGCTTCTTACTTAAAAAAACGGCTCAACCACGACTTATACTTCTCTTTTATCAATTTTGCGCAGTTTTTTGTTGTGTCCGATGCCAAATCTGAATTAAACGAAAAGCAAGTTCGGTTACTCGTTGCAATAATCTTTTGGAAACTCCTTTGCTTACAGGCAGGGCAGGATTTTCACCAGAAAGTTTCCTTATAAAAGCCGTATATGAAACCAAGCTCATGTACTGTCAAAGGATACTGACCCTATTTCTTGATCTACTTTGTCTCATCTTGGGTGAAACTATAATTTAAAATGAACATGAAATTAGCGATTGTTGTCATGATGTGCATTTTGGGATTAGCAGGATGTACAAGCAAAAATCACACTAGTGTAATTTTAAAATACGACTCAAAAAACAATAAACTTAAAGTTTCTCGAACTGAATCAGCTCGAAATTTATCGAAGCTGAAAACAAAGGCACATAGAGACACCTTGGAATTGTTCGTATATGATAAACCTTTTTTTCTAACATTTTCGAAAGAAAAAAAGAAATTGTTTGAATTTGAGCTTATCATCCCCGATTCAATTAGAGTTATTAAATATGGCATAAATGCATTCAGTCTAGAGGAGCTTCAATCGCTACATGGTGAATATGTATACCCAAAGAAAACGCCCTAATATTGGGCTTGTCCTATACACTAATATTTTTACCGGGAGTGTTTTTACCGGGAGTGTATTTCTCACTTCCGGTAAATTTGTCGACTCAATGAATAGCCCGAAGTCCTATTTTGTGTTGCTGGCTATATCATGCTTGCTTCTGTTATTTTCAGTTTATGGGAAGATATTCAACCCGCATAGTTTAAACAATAGACAAGCGAAATGGACTATTTACCTGGCTTGTTTCGTACAAGCGATTTACGGACTATTTCAATTTGCTGGCTGGCTACCGTCGAACCACCCGCTACTTCACCATAACCGGTAGCTTCGATAATCCCGCAGGCTTTGCTACCATACTTGCGACAGGTTTCCCACTGGGTTTGTACCTATTGAGCAAACTACAAAGATGGAAACGCTACGCCCTTATTGCAAGCCAGTTGGTTATTTGGGTCGCATTGGTGCTTTCCGGTTCAAGGGCAGGAACACTGGCTATTGTTTTTTCCACCATCGTTTTTGCGTTGGCAATAGACCGTAAACGCTTGCTCAAGCTTATCTTCAGGCGTAGGTGGATTTTGCTTCCTGTAGCCACCGCCCTGCTTGGAGGGGCTTTCCTGCTTTATCAACAAAAAAAAGATTCGACCAACGGACGTTTACTAATTTGGCAGGTTTCGTGGCAAATGATCAAAGACAAATCACTGCCAGGACATGGTTATGGCGCATTTCAGTCCAAATACATGGACTATCAAGCTGCTTATTTCAAAGAACACCCGGACTCGAAACTGGCTTTGCTGGCCGACAATGTAAAACATCCGTTTAACGAGTTTCTGAAAGTAGCAGTCGAATTTGGGCTGGCAGGCTTGCTATTAGTCCTTACTCTCTTCGTTTGGGTAATCTACATAAGCATTCGAAAAGTGGGAACACATACCCCTCTGGTACTTAGCGCGCTTACAGCGCTATTTGTACTGGCCTGTTTTTCGTACCCGTTTTATTATACCGCAAGCTGGCTTTTACTTGCCTTTTACCTCTCGTTTATGTTGCCCGCCAAAGAATTCAAGCTCACTTACACCAAAGCAGCCATTAGCTTACGCCTGTTAATAGCAGGCATTTGCTTCGTCGGTATCGTTTACCTGCTTCGGCAAATACAGGCCGAAATGAACTGGAAAGAAATAGCCATAAAATCGTTACGTGGCCAAACCGAAGAAATGCTCCCCGAATACGAAAAACTATATCTTGACTCGCCACTAAAAAATCACCCCCTATTTCTATATAACTATGGAGCAGAACTGAACCATGTTGGCCACTATATCCAGAGCAATGCTATATTGACTGAATGTCGGAAAAAATTCAATGACTATGATCTTCAAATGCTATTGGCCTACAATTATGAACAAACGGGTAAAATAGGATTGGCACTACAGCGATATCAGCATGCTGTAGAAATGATTCCCTGTCGTTTCATTCCTTTGTATCGTCTTTTTAAACATTACAAGGAAAATGGCAATATTGAGAGAGCCAGGGAGTATGCTGAACAAATAGCTTGTAAGCAAATAAAAATTCCATCTCCTACAGTGCGCGCAATTACCCTGGAAGCAAAGAATTTTTTAATAAGCGATCAACAGAGCCCAGACAAACGTCACAAAAAAAACACACTCCCAAAGTATTAATCGATAATCAACAGAGTTCATATTAATACTTCCCTCCGCTGCCGTACGATTGTACCTCAAATCCGCAAGCGATTGTTGTTAAAAGCAAAAAAAGTCCCATGCTGTCAGGTGCATGAGACTTTTTAGATTATGAGGAAAAAAATTAAATACCGAGTTTATTCCGACGAATTGCTTCCGGCTCAGTAAAATTAGCTTTTACTACGTGCCCTTTTAGTGGAACAATTTTCTCATGAATCGCATCAATGATCCAGTCTGGCTGCGGGAAGAAAGCATCTTCCAACTCGTAAGCAGGCGTAATCCAGTTACGTGAACCAACCACCACAGGTGGAGCATCCAGCTCATCAAATGCCAGCTCGGTAATTGTAGAAGCCATTTCCTTCATGAAAGAACCCCGGGCAGTAGCATCGCCTGTAATGACGATCCGCCCTGTCTTCTTCAAGGATTCAATTACGGGTTCGTAGTTGAATGGCACCAGGGAGCGGGCATCAATTACTTCAGCGCTCATACCATATTTTTCCTGCAACTGATCAGCAGCTTCCAACACGCGGTATAGTGTGGCTCCGATACTCAAGATGGTTACATCCTTTCCTTCACGTTTCACATCCGGTTCTCCAAAAGGAATTTCGTAATAACCTTCGGGCACGCCACCTTCGTGGAACTGCTCGCCAATGTCGTAAATGCGTTGACTTTCGAAGAAAATCACGGGATCAGTTCCCTGAAGTGCTGAGTTCATTAGCCCTTTCGCATCGTACGGAGTAGCAGGGAAAACAACTTTTAATCCGGGAATGTGCGCTGGTAAAGCCGTCCAGTCCTGCGAGTGCTGTGCACCGTATTTCGAACCAACGGATACGCGGATCACCACCGGCATTTTAATCACGTTCCCACTCATCGCCTGCCACTTCGGCAACTGGTTAAACACCTCGTCGCCTGCACGACCAAGAAAATCGCAGTACATGATTTCGGGAATTACCCGGCCGCCGCACATGGCGTAACCAATGGCTGTTCCCACGATTGAGGCTTCGGAAATGGGCGAGTTAAACAAACGGTGATATGGCAAAGCCTCCGTCAGTCCGCGGTATACGGCAAAAGCACCACCCCAGTCGCGATTTTCCTCACCATAAGCAATCAAGGTCGGATCTTTATAGAAACGATCAGCAATGGCTTCGAACAGGCCATCGCGCAAACCGTATTGCTTAATTTTTGAGAATGGTTTGCCATCTTTATCAAAGGCAAAACGCTCCTTTTTTTCCAACTGTTTCACGCGTGGGTTTTCCTCCAACGGATGGTTTACCTCTGCCTCACGGCCTTCTTCCATGCTATCTGTCGGAGAATCGGAGAACATCATCTCACCAATCAATTCAGGATTTTTCTCCATATCCATCAGCGGCGAAACCTTGTCGTCGATCGCTAATTTCAATCCCCAGGTCATCAGGTCAGTATTTGCTGTATTGATGTTGCTTAATTCATCGTTGGTGGCAATTCCGGCATCAACCAGCTCTTTACCAAACCAAATAATAGAGTCAACCGCTTGCCAGGCTTCAATTTCCTCTTTTGAACGATACGAAGAGGCATCGGATGGCGAGTGTCCGCTGAAACGGTACGTCAGGATATCCAGCAATACCGGTCCGCGTTTTTCTTTTAATATTTCACGCTTGCGCGTGTACGCGTCAATCACAGCCAGCGGATTGTATCCATCTACACGCTCTGCATGCATCTGATCTCTGTTCACGCCAGCACCAATACGAGCAGCAATGTCGTAACCCATGGTTTCTCCACAGGTTTGTCCGCCCATACCGTATTGGTTGTTCATCACATTGACGATCAAAGGCAGGCCACCTTTCATATCGCCTTCCCACAATTGGGTAAACTGGTCCATCGAAGCGAAGGTCAACCCTTCCCAAACCGGTCCACAAGCCATGGAGGCGTCACCAATGTTAGCAACCACAATACCCTCTTTGCGGTTTACTTTCTTGTAAAGTGCCGCTCCAACAGCAATATCACCCGAACCACCTACAATGGCGTTGTTTGGGTACACACCAAACGGCGTAAAGAAGGCGTGCATGGATCCACCCAGTCCGCGGTTAAAACCCGTTTCGCGGGCAAAGATTTCCGCCAGCGTTCCGTAAATCAGGAAGCGAATGGCCAGTTCCTTGGTGGTTCCGTTAAAATTGGCTTTCACCGGAGCAAATGTTTTCCCGTCGAAGTGATTTTCCATCACCTCAGTCAGCTGTTCGTCACTCAGTTTGTGGATGGCGGACAACCCTTTAGCCAGGATTTCGCCATGCGAGCGGTGCGAACCAAAAATAAAGTCCTCAACACCCAAGGTGTAAGCCATACCTACAGCAGCCGCTTCCTGTCCGATAGACAAGTGAGCTGGCCCCGGGTGGTTGTAAGGAACTCCATTGTATTCACTTTTGATTTTGATTTCATTCAACATGGTTTCAAACTCACGAATGACAGCCATGTCGTGATAAATACGAAGGAAATCTTCTTTCGAGAAATTGGCTTTCTCTTCTTCAATACTTTTGTTGTATTGGTTGACAGGAATTGGGTTGAAGGTCACTTCACCAGCTTTCCTGACATCTTTCGGATCAATAAATTGTACTTTAGGCATTTTAAATCAGTTTGAAGTTATCAGTTGTCAGTTGTCAGAATCCGACCAACTTACAGACCGAAAACTATTTATACTTTTTTCCTTTTATTTCAGATTGTTTTAGATATTCAATGAATCCAAATATCATTTTTGCGATTTCATCTGCACGACTATAACAGTTCTCAAACTCAGTCTCCGTTATGTATTTCGAGTCCAATGCCCTATAAAGTTGTGATTTAACTTCAGTTGAAGATGATTTTGCAATAAACAGAAACTGGATGAACTCCTTATTTCCTCCTCTGTCAAATCCTTCAGCAATATTATCCATTACAGAACCAGAACTATTTCGAATCTGATTCACCAAGCCAAAATCACGACAAAAGGGATCTCTGGTTACCAGTGAAAATATTTCATGACAAAGTTCCCTGGACTTTTGCCACACCTTCAAATCTTCAAAACGCTCAACTGTTGCCATAACTCAAAACTTTAAACTGTTAACAGAAAACTGTCAACTGTTAGAACTGGAATATCGTTTCTTTGATGATTTCGCTTACCGTTGGGTGTGGGAAAACGATTTCCTCTACATCCTGCACGCGAAGCTGAGCTTCAATCAGAGCACAGGCACCCCAGATCATTTCGGAACAAGCCCCGCCGACCATGTGAATTCCAAGGATCTCTTTATATTTTTTTCCGACAATCACTTTACAGAATCCATCTTTGCCTTCATTTTCAGCAATAAAACGCCCTGCATAAGCCATCGGCAGCTGACGGGTTTCCACGTCAATGCCTTTCGCTTTGGCTGCAGATTCGGTCAAGCCAACGCCTGCAATTTCGGGATGGGTATAAACGACTCCCGGAATAGCATTATAACGCATCACATCTTTACGACCAATCATGTGGTTAATAGCTACTTCGCCTTCGCGACTAGCCGTATGTGCCAACAACGAAAAACCGGTTACATCGCCTGCAGCATAAACATTGGGTACATTCGTCCGACAATATTGGTCAATTTTCACACCGACCCGAGCCAGCTCCACGCCAATATTTTCCAAGCCAATCCCAGCAACATTCGCTTTTCGTCCGACAGAAAGCAGCACTTCTTCACCCGTAATTGAAAATGCCTCACCAGCTTTTTCAAAAATAACTTCTTTACCTCTCAGCTCTGTTACTTTTGCATTCAGATGATAGTTAATTCCTCGTTTGGTGAAATCTTTGCGCACAAAAGCTGCAATGTCTTCATCCACTCCGGTCAGGATCTCGGGCAACATTTCAATCACGGTTACCTTTGTTCCCATGGCGTTGAAGAAATCGGCAAACTCAGTTCCGATAACACCGCCTCCAATAATCACCAAACTTTTGGGTAATTTCTTTAGCTGAAGAATTTCACGATTAGTCGTAACTACATTTTGATCTAACCCGGGGATTGGCGGCACTGCTGCTTCTGAACCGGTGCAGATCAGCAAACGACTGGCTTGGTAATCCTTACCATCAGCAGTTAGTGTAATCACATCAGCCCGCTTTTCTTTAATAACGGCCTCAGCCATCACCACTTCGGCTTTGACGTGCTTCATTTTCGCGCCAACACCGGAAACCAGTTTGCGGACCACCTTATCTTTGCGCTTCATGATTTTTCCGAAGTCGATGGAAATATCGGAGCCTACATTGATCCCGTACTTGCCGGCATCGTGGGCATTCTCCAACACTTTGGCAGAGTTCAAGAGCGTTTTGGTAGGAATGCAGCCTTCATTCAGGCACACTCCTCCCAACGCTCTTTTGTCAAAAATTACTACGCGCATTCCTTTTGCTCCGGCGCGCTCGGCTGCAACATATCCGGCAGGACCACCGCCTAAGATTGCTATATCGAACTTGTTACTCATTTTTTAGATTTTAGATTCAAGACTCAAGATACCAGACAAACAAAATCCCGACTTCGAGATGAAGCGTCTTGACTCTCGGTTCTTAGATCTTGATTCTTTATTAGATTGTCAGGTTTTCTATTTGAGTTTTGATCTCTCTTAAGAACAGCGTCGCTTCACCACCATCCAATGCCTGGTGATCATAGGTTAGAGAAAGTCCCATCATTGGAACAAAACCATACACGCCATCACCCAAATCTTTCGGACGAGGAACAATGGTACAAACACCCAAAATAGCAGTTTGCGGCAAATTAATGACAGGCGTAAACATCTCCACGCCGTAGTTTCCCAAGTTGGAAACCGTGAAACTAGCGGCTTCAGGCTTCAACAATTCGGGATCAATATTCCCTTTCCGACAATTGCCAGCCACCGTGCTTAGCTGAGATGAAAGCCCTTCGATCGATAAATCGTCCGCATTTTTAACAGCCGGAACCATCAACCCGCGCTCGGTATCAACAGCCAAACCTAAATGTACTTTTTTGAACCAGCGCATGCTGTCACCAATAAAATGCGTATTCGCTTGCGGATACTTTTTTAATGCCCTGATAACCGCCAGACAAACCAAGTCGTTGATGGTAATATTCTGAGACACCTCACCGGCTTCCAGTTTTTTCTTAAAGCTTTTACGCAAAGCCATAATTTGGCGGGCATCAGCACTCATATGGTGTGTTAACTGAGCTGAATTTTGCAGCGACTGGTGCATTGATTTAGCAATTAACTTACGGATATTCGTCAATTTCTTCACTTCAAAGTCATCGCCATAAACCGGATTGTATGAAATAAGGTCAGCTGCGCTCGCACGCCCACCTAAGCCGGTTGTTTCTTTAGCAGGCTCCAGGCTCTCAGCTTGTGCCTTTTCCTGAGCCAGCGGAGTTAATTTAGGAATGGATTGTGACGCAGCTTCAACATCCTGAGCAATAATTCGTCCATGGGGGCCTGAACCTTTTACTTTCTCGTATGGCACACCCATTTTCTCAGCCATCACTTTGGCACGAGGCGAAATGCGTATTTTGCCTTCAGGTTTCTCATCCAGCACAACTGCTTTTTCTTCTTTTGCTGGTGTGGCATCTGATGCAGCAGGAGCCTCCTTCGGTTCTACTGAAGATCCTTCAGCTGAATCACCATCTGGACGAAATTCTTCAACACTTTCGCCACTCTTTCCTAAAACAGCAACATTAATTAGTACAGGAACTTCATCTCCTTCCTCATAAAAAATAGCCAACAATTCGCCATCTTCTTTGGCTTCTTCTTCAAACGAAGCCTTGTCGGTTTCATACGAAAACAAAATATCGCCTGTCTTCACCTGATCACCAACTTGCTTATACCATTCTCCAATGATACAAGTCTCAACAGATTGCCCCTGACGAGGCATAATTACCGGAATAGCCATAGTATATTAGTTTCACTTGTTAATACATTACCTATAATCAAAACTTCATGAAAGAACTCGTAGAGCTACACTTCACGCCACTTTTACGAAACTTGGTTGTAAACTTACATTTTATAACTTGTATTTACAAGTTGACAATTGAAAATTAATATTTTTTCTTACTTTTGATCATCATTACGCAACATATGACTGAAGAAAACAAAATACCGCAATACAAAAAGCTATACGAAACCCTGCGTCGACACATCGTATCAGGAGTTTACGAGGAAGGAAGTTTACTCCCATCAGAGAATGAGCTTTGTGCCGTCCACAGTATGACTCGTCCCACGGTTCGACATGCACTGGAAGCCTTAGTTCAGGATGGATTTATTCAGAAAAAACAAGGCAAGGGTAGCATTGTACAAAAACCACCGCAGGATATTGGAATCCTATCGATCTCAGGAACTTCTTCGGCCATTGGGAAACAATACCTACAAACACAAATAATACAGAAGCCTCAAATAAAAGCGTGGCCAATGCCTTTCAATTTTGATCTCACCGAAGCTGAAAAAGATGTTGGCTGCATCTACATGGAACGCTTACGCTTTGTGAATGAGCAACCGGTTTTTTACGACATCAACCACATTCCAAACATCAACTTACCGCGCTTTACCAGCCGAACCTTCGAAAACAAATCACTTTTCGACACCTTAAGAACAGGCTATCAAATTGAAGTAAAAGGAGGGACACAGAAATTAAAAGCAATAAAGGCAACAGGAACAGTAAGCCAGCTTTTAAAAATAAAAACAGGCGATCCGGTACTCTATATGGAACGGAAACTATTAACTAACCGCGAAGGCTTTCACATTTACTCTACGATTTATTTCAATTCGGAGAAGCATGCTATTTTTGGAAATTTCTAGAACGGAATACTTATCAAAGAAGACAAAAAAAAGTGGATGTCCGTGCATCCACCCCTAGCTGCACATAAATCTCTTGAGAAGAGACTTGGACATCCACAAAATATTTTCACCTCAAATTTAACGAGTATTTTACAAATAATTAAGATATTCTACAACACCTCGAAAGACAGTGAAATCTAAAATAGAATATTAGGGATTAAACGATTGACCTCACGCATCTCAAATCCTTCGAAACCCAATTCAACCAGCCATTGATTAATATTAATTCAAAAATAATGAATAAATATTCACTACGCTTGGCGCAACGCTTTATAAATTAGCAAAAATTTTTAATCTTTGTGCCTCGAAAAAATACGTTAAAAGATTAAAGCTCAAAAGATGAAAGTTTTAAAATTCGGTGGTACTTCAGTTGGGAATGTTGAAAATATGAACGCAGTAATGAAACTGATTACTGATGGAGAGAAAAAGCTGATTGTGCTTTCTGCCATGTCAGGAACAACCAATGCTTTGGTTGAAATTTCTGATTATCTGTACAAAAAAAACAAAGATGTTGCCCGTTCGCAAATCGGCAAACTTGAAAGCAAATACAAAAAGGTAGTTGACAAGCTTTTTGAAGCTGACACCCGAAAACAGGAAGGCCTAAAAATCGTTAAAAAGAGTTTTGATACGATACGCAAGCAAGCCAACGGAGTATTTGGCCCAATAAAAGAGCAAACAATTCTCGCTCAGGGAGAGTTAATTTCAACCGCTTTCTTCACCCAACTAATGCTTGAAAATGGCCATAAAACGAAATTACTTCCTGCACTTGATTTCATGCGGATTGACGAGGAAAAAGCAGCAGATTTACAAGCGATAAAAACCAACATCGCAAAAGTACTGGAAGAGGTTGGCGAAGCTGATTACTACATCACCCAAGGCTTTATTTGCCGTAACGAAAAAGAGGAGATCGACAACCTTCAACGTGGAGGATCAGACTACACAGCCTCGTTGATTGGCGCTGCAATTGAAGCTGACGAAATACAAATATGGACTGACATTGACGGGTTTCACAACAACGACCCCCGCTATGTTACCAACACCAAAAAGATCGAGCAGCTTTCGTTTGACGAAACCGCTGAGCTGGCCTATTTTGGAGCAAAAATCTTACACCCCCAAACGGTACTTCCGGCTAAATTACACAACATCCCGGTTCGCCTGAAAAATACGATGAACCCCACAGACAGTGGAACTTTAATCACATCAGAAACCAGCGGCAGCGGGATTAAAGCTGTTGCTGCAAAAGATGGCATCACTGCCATCAAAATCAAGTCCGACCGAATGTTGATGGCCTATGGTTTCCTGAAAAGTGTTTTTGAAATTTTTGAATTTTTCAAAACACCGATTGACATGATTTCTACTTCGGAGGTTGCCGTTTCACTGACCATTGACAACACCCGGAAATTGAAAGACATTATTAAGGAATTGAAAGAATATGGTGAAGTTCAAATTGATGAAAACCAAACCATCATTTGCATTGTTGGTGATATCATTGCCGAAGAGCGTGGTTTTGCTGCCAAAGTATTTGACGCACTGGAAGGTATCCCCATTCGTATGATTTCATATGGTGGAAGCCGTCACAATATTTCTTTACTGGTTTCAACAAATCACAAGCAAGAAACGCTTCAGGCTATTAGTGATAACCTGTTGGAAAATTAAAATGATCGATCCTAAAACAATCAGCCAGTTTCAAAAGCTGGAGACTCCGTTTTACTATTACGACCTGGATTTGTTGCACAAAACATTGTCGAAAATTAAAAGCGAAAGCGAAAAGTATGGCTATCATGTTCACTATGCGGTAAAGGCCAATGCAAATGACAAGGTACTGGAGACAATATTTTCGCAGAATTTAGGAGCTGATTGTGTTAGTGGAAACGAAATTATAAAAGCCAGGGCTCATGGAGTTCCTGGCTCTAAAATAGCGTTTGCCGGTGTTGGAAAAACAGACAAGGAAATAACAACAGCTCTGCAAAACGATATTTTCAGCTTTAATTGCGAATCGATTCCCGAAATTGAAGTTATCAACGAACTGGCGGGAAAAATGGGCAAACTTGCCCCAATAGCCATTCGCATCAATCCCAACGTCGATCCAAAAACACACAAATATATTACCACCGGATTAAACGAAAACAAGTTCGGAGTTAACCATTGGGATTTTGAAAAACTCAGCAAGTTGATCCCATCGTTTAATCACATCAAATTCACCGGACTACATTTTCATATTGGCTCACAAATCACCGACATCTGCGTATTCAAAGAGCTGAGTCAGAAAATCAATACCATTTCGAAATGGTTCGAAGATCAAGGATTCAACCTGCAGCATATTAATGTTGGCGGAGGCCTGGGTATTGACTACGAAAATCCAACATCCAATCCATTCTCTGATTTTAAAGCCTACTTTAAAGCTTTTAACGATCACCTTAAATTGAAGCCAAATCAGGAATTGCATGTCGAACTAGGCCGATCAGTTGTGGGACAGTGCGGACATTTAATTACCAAAGTCCTCTATGTCAAAAAAGGGCTAAACATCAAATTCCTGATTACAGATGCTGGAATGACTGAACTCATTCGTCCGATGCTTTATCAGGCAAAACACCAAATTAGCAACCTTACGTCGAAGCTGCCACATCAAACTTATGATGTTGTAGGTCCGATTTGTGAAAGCACTGATGTTTTTGCAAAAGGAATTGACTTGCCGGGATCAAAACGCGGCGATCTACTTGCCATCCATTCAGCGGGCGCGTACGGTGAGGTTATGGCATCGAGTTACAACCTTCGCGACATCGTAAAATCATATACTGACATTGAGCTAACACAGTCATAGCCTTGTCTTTTTAATTGATTTTCAACGCAAAGAAAAAGGATAGATAATTCGTTTATTTTGCTCAATTAATTTTTTTAGTCGTAAAATATAGTATACATTTGTCGCTCACATATTTTATTTTTTTATTATGAACATTTTTGTAGGAAACCTCAATTACGCAATTACTGAAGATGATATGCGTGAGATTTTTGAGGAGTATGGTGAATTAAGCTCAGTAAAATTGATCACTGATAAATTCACTGGTAGAAGTAAAGGTTTCGGATTCGTTGAAATGCCTGACGCAGAAGAAGCTAAAAAAGCCATTGAAGAATTGAATGGCGCAGAAGTCGAAGGACGTTCTATGGTTGTTAATGAGTCTATCGAGAAAAAGAGAGACAACAATCGTGGTGGCGGTGGCTTCCGTGGCGGCAACAGCCGTGGCGGTGGTAACGGCGGTTACGGCGGCGGTGGTGGCCGTAGAGACAACAATTTCAGATCAAACTACTAATTCAGGAGGTTGATTATGAAAGGTACTGTAAAATGGTATGACGCAACCAAAGGTTTTGGATTTATCCTAACCGAGGATAACAAAGATATCTTTGTTCACCGTTCTGGTTTAGTCGATGCCTACGCTGGTCTGGAAACAGACGAGACTGTAGAATTTGAAGTTGGACAAGGAAACAAAGGTCCAATTGCAACGAACGTTACTAAAGTAGACTAATTCTGAGATTGGAGCGGGTACTTTAAAAGTCAGCTCCTTCAATTAACGATATTTTCACTACTTGTATTATTAAAAGCCTGGCTTCGGTCAGGCTTTTTTTTTCTAGCCCTATGGGCTACAACTATAATTTTGACTCATTTCAATATCGGGATGAATAACAAAGTAATTATATTTTTTATTTAGAATAATTATAAATACCCCCCATAAAACATAAAGAAAATATTTTCTTTTCTTTTTATTTTGCTTAATTTTGATTTAAATAAAAAGCCCTTCGTTAATCTCGAAGGGCCAAATTATTCAATTATCAATATCTGGAAGGTGCAACTTCCAAACACAAAATTTAAAGAAATGAAAAATTTATTTACGATCCTATTTTTATTCGGATTTATTGTTTTAATGGACTCATGTAATAATGACATGATAGAGAGTCCATCAACATCAGAGATTCTTAACGAATCACAGTTAAAAAGCAAAGAACTTGAAAAAACAAAAAGCGAGTACGACAAGTACATTCATAAATTTTCAAAAGCGGTAGCGAAATCGTTAAAAAACAAAAAATTCAGACATCTAATAAAAAAAGAGGCAGAAAGGAAAATTGATGGGGATTATGATATCCCTTGGAATTTATTCAATTCGAAAAAAATACAAACAGAAAACAACGATGATCTAACTTGTGAAGATTTTCTGATAGACAATATTGATGGGAATGATAAAGAAAAAAAATCGTATGATCTAAAGAGTTTTAGTAAAAAATTCAAGAAGCTACAAATTTCAGTACCTGTCAATTGTTCAAATTGGGATTCTGAAAGCTTTATTCCCGTTGTAGCTTTTCAAACTTCTGATTATTCAGAAGATGATGAATCAATCAAAGCTTATAACGCTGATGGCGAAATTGTCTTGTTAAATAATAAACAAAAACCCGATTTCCCTGTAGTTGTTGTGAATTTGAATGAAAGGAGTGATGAAGAAGGCAATATTTTGGGCTCATACAAAAGAGCAGTAAATTTAAAATATATCTCACTTCCTAGACCAAAAGCTCCTTCAAGTTTCCAATCGGAATTCACAATGAGTGGTGTATATTTAACCTGGAACTATAATGTCACTCCTTATGATGATTTTTTTGAATTACAAAAACTACAACCCGGTGGAGGATATGTCACAGTTGGCCAATTCCCTGCTGGTACAACTTCTTTCCTTGATGTAGATGCAACTAATCCCGGAAGTGAATACTATTATCGAATAAGAACAGGCCGATTCGCAGCCCCCAAGCAATACTCCTTTTATGTGACAACTCACATACAAGGCTCAAATTTAGAGCCCAATAGGCCTGGAGAGTTGTACATCGCTCATCTAGCGCCAGACAATATTGAGCTCAGATGGGGGCAACCCTCCAGCTCGTCGTATTCTGGATTCCATCTATACAGAAGACGCCCTGGCTATACTGATTATACTTTAATCGCAACCCTAAATAGCAGTACTTATTATTATATAGATAAAAGCCTAGAAGGGAAGGGTCAAAAATATCACTACTACGTAGTAGCTTTTAATGATGCCGGCGAATCAGAACCAGTATGGGAAGTGACCTACAATCCCTATCGAAATGAAAATCAGAAGCTTGTAATAACAAAATTTACAATCACCAATTACAGCAACTACGAATCATGGTCAAATGGAGGACCTGAAGTACGTTTTTCTCTCGCTGCTGCTGACTCCCCCACAGCAACAGAAACGTCCTTACTTGTAAGTAAAGAAACTATCCCTGTAATTGAAGATGGACAAGCTCCTGACCCAGATGTAAGTCAAACACGGCATTGGAAGGTAAACAACGCTGAGGGCTATTATGAAGCCTTAAGAAATTGGGATAGCAACTTTTTTGCTTCTGTCCTGACAATAAATTGTTATGAGAATGATGGTTCTTGGCTAGGCAAAGTCAACTTCAGCTTTGAAACAAAAATTCCAATAAAAATTGATTCGACAGCAGCGATTGAAACAACCCTTGGTGGGACGATTAATCTATTCGAAAGAGAATCAAAGGAAAAACAATTTGGAACTGATTGGTTGTATTTCTGGGATCCTGAAATAATAGACTTAACGATCGGAGGAGACCTCACATTGCATTTTGAAACAAGATAATTAAACCACAGGGCAAGATTGTAATTCTTGCCCTGTAATAAATTAACATTTATGAAAATTTATTTTATCTCCCTTTTGTTCGCAATCTTAACAACATCACTATCAGCACAAAAGAGTACATTTGGATTTAAATTAGGCCCAAACTATTTCTACTCTTCTGAAATAGATGACCCGATCGGGAAGTACCAGTTCGGAGCAGCTTCGAATTTTAAAGTATATAAATTTATATCCATCCAGACTGAATTCCTCTTTGTAAAGAAAGCCTTTGAAGAGCCTTATCGAGATTCCTGGGAAGTGAAAGCCAAAGGCAGTTATTTGGATATCCCCGTTTTCATCCAGTTCCAACCAATCAAACAAATAGCCATTTATTCCGGGGGACAAATCGGTTTTAGGCTTAACCATGAGCTGAAATATAACCACACAAATAAATTATATACAGCACAGGAAAGAAGTTTAGAAAAAGTGCCACTTGGTCTTTTAGCCGGTGTTTCGATTCACCCCATTGAACATTGGAGCCTGGAAGGACGATATTCCGTAGAGATTGCGAGAAGCAGCAGTTCATTAGACTTCAGAGGATGGCAATTCTTTTTGAATTATACATTCTGAAAAAAAGCAAATTTATACTGAGCGGATCTCTGTTGCCCGATGCCGCGATGTCAGCTCAATCAGGTACTGCTCCTTTAATGGCTCAAATACACTATAAGCTTTTTCAGGAGTATTATTTTCTCCTGAAATATGGCTTAAAAGAATGGTGTGCAGTTCATTACCGGCAAACTCCCTCAAAAGCACAAAAGCCTGATCATTTGACAAATGCCCAATTGACGAAGCAACACGCTGCTTGAGATGATAGGGATATCGACCATTCTTTAGCATCTCTTCATCGTAGTTGCTTTCCAGAAAAACAGCGTGACATTTGGCAAACTCACTTTTCACTTTTTCGCAAGCTTCCCCAATATCTGTCATTACGCCAACATGCTTGCCTGCATACGAAATTCGGAATGAACAGGCATCAGCAGCATCGTGTTGTTTGGCAAATGGGAAAACGGAGAATTCGCCCAATTGAAATTCAAAATTTGGTTCGAACCATCTTGGGGTATCTGGCCGAACTGCTTTGCGCATCGCCAAAAAAGTTTTTTTAGTGAGGTAAACCGGAAGGTGAAGTCGTTTACTCAAGACCCTTGCTCCACGACAATGATCGCTATGCTCGTGTGTAATTAATACGGCTTTAATTTTTGCTTGGTCAATCTGCTTTTCGGCTAAACGCAATTGCAGCTGTCTGGCTGATAAACCTGCATCAATCAACAAAGCTTCCGTCTCATTCCCCACATAGTAACAATTTCCATTACTTCCGGAGGCCAATGCACAAATCTCCAACTTATTCACTTTTCTCCTTCCATTTCAGCAATGACATCTTCAGCCTGAATATCTTTTCCTTTGAGTATACACTTGGCTTTTTGGTAAAACGGACGCCGTTTAGCCATCATGCTTTCAATAAAATCAACCAATTCATCCGGTGACTTTCCTTTGATCAACGGACGTTCTGTTTTAGATTGCATCAACCGACTGGCCAATTCTTCAGCATCAACATCTAAAAAGACACAAAGCCCGGATTGATTCATCACATCCATATTGTCAAAAAAGCAGGGAGCACCACCCCCCGTTGCAATTACTGCATTTTCAAATTCGGCAACTTCTTTTAAAGATGTCTGCTCCTTTTTACGGAAAGCATCTTCTCCTTCCTGCTCAAAAATCTGAGGAATGGCTTTAAAGTACTTTTCCTCAATGTATTTATCCAAATCGATAAAAGGTACACCTAACTCTTGCGACAACTTGCGGCCTATGGTGGATTTTCCACAAGCCATGTATCCAATCAAAAATATTTTCATGTGTTTATCGTTGTTTACTTTTTAAGGCAACACATAGAACTCGCCTCTAGTAACTATGCTCCTAATTAATAAATTTACACGCTCGTTTCATCAAAACAACGACATTTGGTTTTTATCATCTTCATCCTCATCCTTCTTTGGTCGATTGACCTCAAAAGGCACGTCTTCATCCGACTGTTCCTGCTCTTCTTGAGTCTTGTCATCCTCATCCTTGATAACAGGTTCAATCTCTTTTATGTTTTCAACCTCGTAGTTTGTCAGTCGCTTACCTCTTGCCTTATACGACTTTATGCCAATAAACTCGCAAACTTCGATGATTTCATTCTCGCGTGAGGCATTTCTCCCTCCAAATTCAATTTCCAGCCGCGGATAGTGCACCCAGGTGATGCTCACCAAACGACTATCGGGATTATCGCCAATAAAACTAATGCGACGTCCTATTATCTCATCAATCTCAAATCGCTTCACGTAATAGAATTCCTGATCGGCATCATAGTACACAACCGATAAAACTTTTTGACTGTCAAACTTCTCAATTTGAAGGATGTCCGGATCGAAATGGTTAGACAAGTCGAAATTATACAGTTGATATTCTCCATTTTTATAGAGAACCAAGATCTTATCCTCTCCCTGAAACTCTCCAAGAAATTTCCCCCGCGAATCTGAATTAAGTCGCAATACATCCGTATCGAACCAGATTTTTCGTCCACCAAGCGTTGAAACGCCTTTTTCTTTCAGGCTAATCTTGTGAACGTCATTTTTGGTAAGGATGTTCCCCATTGCCCCCCGGCCTTTAATCGCCAAGTCTCCAAAATCAACTTCAAAGTTCAGCTTTTTAAGTCGAGCCTTTTGCTTGAGGGTCACTTTCAACACTTCGGCCTCGCCGTTGGGGTTAGCGCTAAAATACCAGATCCGCGATCCTTTTGTTCCCCGGGTCAGATCGTATTCTTTATCCCGGGTCATTCCGGTAACCGCAAAGCGTTTCAGATAGAAAGTCCCCTGCCGTCCATCTCGATAAACCACATTGTAAATGGTTCGCTTGTCGTTCTTTTTAAATACAGCAATGTGTTGGATGTTCTTCCCAACAAACGCTTTTTCTGAAACCTTAGTAATAAGATAAGTGCCATCACGCCGAAACACGATAATATCATCAATATCCGAGCAATCACAGACATATTCCGCTTTCCGCAAACTAGTTCCAATAAACCCCTCTTCTCTGTCGAAATAAAGCTTCTCGTTCGCCACGACCACTTTGCTTGCTACAATATTCTCGAAGCTACGAATCTCCGTTTTTCGATCTTTGTCCTTTCCGAATTTTTCTTTAATGTGCTTAAAATATTCGATGGTGAAAGAAACGATATTCTTTATCTTCTTATTAATCTCTTCAATCTCCTCTTCAATCGATTGAAGATGATCATTCGCCTTATCCGTGTTAAATTTCAGAATACGCGCCATCCGAATTTCCATCAACTTAAGGATATCTTCGCGGGTAACTTCGCGCATTAATTTAGGCTTCCATGGCTCTAAACGTTTATCGATATGCGCTATCGCTTCATCCATATTCTCGGACTGTTCAAATTCTTTGTCCTTATAGATTCGCTCTTCGATAAAGATTTTCTCCAAAGAGGCGAAATGCCATGCCTGCTCCAGCTCCCCTTTTCGAATTTCAAGTTCTAACTTTAATAAAAGTAAAGTCTGGTCTGTATTTCTTTTTAGTATTTCGCTGACCCCAATAAAAATTGGCTTGTCATTCTCAATCGTGCATGCATTGGGAGACACCGATACTTCGCAGTCCGTGAAAGCATATAATGCGTCGATGGTTCTGTCGGACGAAATTCCAGGTCCCAGATGTACCAGTATTTCTACCCGATCCGACGTATTATCATCAATTCGTTTAACCTTAATTTTATTTTTATCGTTGGCTTTGATGATTGAATCGATCAAAGTGGTGGTTGTTTTTCCAAAAGGGAGCTCTGTAATTGCCAAGGTTCTATTATCAATCTTTTCAATTTTGGCACGTACCTTAACAGCTCCACCACGCAAGCCATCGTTGTATCTCGAAAAATCAGCAGATCCTCCTGTCGGAAAATCGGGGTACAACTCAAATTCTTCTTTTCTTAAATAAGCAATTGAGGCATCAATTAATTCGTTGAAATTATGCGGAAGGATTTTCGAAGCCAGGCCAACAGCAATACCTTCAACCCCCTGAGCCAACAGCAGCGGGAATTTTACGGGCAGTGTAATTGGCTCTTTATTACGTCCATCGTAGGACAATTTCCAATTGGTTGTTTTTGGATTAAACGCCACCTCCAAAGCGAATTTCGACAGACGAGCTTCAATATACCGTGGAGCTGCGGAACCATCGCCGGTAAGGATATTTCCCCAGTTTCCCTGGGCGTCAATCAGTAAATCTTTTTGTCCCAATTGCACCAGTGCGTCACCAATAGAGGCATCGCCATGCGGATGATACTGCATGGTTTGTCCAATAATATTGGCTACTTTGTTGTATCGCCCATCATCCATTTCGCGCATGGCATGCAAAATCCTGCGCTGAACCGGTTTTAACCCGTCATTCACATAAGGGACAGCTCGTTCCAGAATCACATAAGAGGCATAATCAAGAAACCAATCCTGATACATACCCGACAAATAGGTAATGCCATCACCCTGTTCACCCTGTTGATTTTCTTTATCTTTTTCTTCTTCTGCCACAACAATTTTATTATAAGTAAAACTTCTGCTACTTCGAATTCATTATCGGACTATCCCAGCTCATCTTTCTCAACGTAAAGATTCTCAATAATAAACTCTTGCCGATCCGGTGTATTCTTGCCCATATAAAAATCAAGCATTTGCGAAACTGATTCATGCTTTTTCATTTGAACCGGCTCCAGTCGAATATCCGGGCCAATAAAATTTTTAAATTCGTCCGGAGAAATTTCGCCAAGTCCCTTAAACCTGGTGATTTCAGGCTTTGCCCCCACTTCTTTAATGGCTTTTAGTCGTTCTTCCTCGGTATAGCAGTAAAATGTCTTTTTCTTATTTCGAACGCGAAACAACGGAGTTTGTAAAATAAATAAATGCCCTTTTTTCACCAGCTCAGGAAAAAACTGCAAAAAGAAGGTAATTAATAGTAAACGTATATGCATTCCATCTACGTCGGCATCGGTTGCAATAATCACCTGATTATATCGCAAGTCTTCCATGCTTTCCTCAATATTTAAGGCAGCCTGAAGTAAATTGAACTCTTCGTTTTCATACACCACTTTTTTGGTCAAACCATAGGTGTTCAATGGCTTTCCCTTCAAGCTAAAAACAGCCTGTGTATTTACATTGCGTGATTTTGTGATCGATCCACTTGCTGAATCACCTTCCGTGATAAAAATAGAAGAGTCTTCCTTTTTATCACTTGTAGTATTGTAATGAATGCGGCAATCGCGTAATTTTTTATTGTGCAGGCTAGCCTTCTTCGCCCTTTGTTTGGCTAACTTTTTTACTCCTGAAATAGCTTTTCGCTCCCGCTCCGACTCTTGAATACGTCTTAATAGAACCTCGGCAACCTCTTGATTTTTGTGCAAATAATTATCCAGTTCTTTCTGAATAAAAGTAACCACATGATGCCGAACTGAAGGACCTTCGGGACCAATATCTTTCGATCCGAGTTTTGTTTTAGTTTGCGATTCAAAGACTGGCTCCTCAACCTTAATACTGATTGCAGCAATTATTGATGCCCTGATATCCGATGGATCAAAATCCTTTCTATAAAAATCGCGAACAGTTTTGACAATAGATTCGCGAAAAGCCAGCAAATGCGTTCCTCCTTGTGAAGTGTGCTGCCCATTTACAAACGAATAATAATCCTCTCCATATTGGTTTCCGTGCGTAATGGCAGCCTCAATATCTTCTCCTTTTAGGTGAATAACCGGATAGAGTGAACCCGAATCAAGGTTTTCTTCCAGCAGGTCTTTCAACCCATTTCTTGACTGAAAGCGTTCACCATTATAATAGATCGATAAACCCGCATTCAGGAAAGAATAGTTCTTCATCATGTTTACCACATAGTCTTTATGGTAACGGTATGACTTAAAAATGTCGATATCGGGTACAAATTCAACTTGTGTTCCGTTAGGCTCATCGGTGCTCCCCAAATCCTTTTCCTCAACAACTTTCCCTTGCGAAAAGATAATTTCTTTCAATTGCCCTTCGCGAAAGGCTCTAATTGTAAACTCGGATGACAACGCATTAACAGCCTTAATACCAACGCCGTTCAGCCCGACTGATTTTTTGAATACTTTAGAATCATACTTTGCACCGGTATTCATCTTTGAAGCAACATCCAAAAGCTTACCAAGAGGAATTCCCCTTCCGAAATCACGAACACTCACGAGCTCATTTGAAACTCGAACTTCAATTTTTTTCCCATAGCCCATCATGAACTCATCAATTGAATTATCCATGACCTCTTTTAGAAGCACATAAATTCCATCATCAGAGGCAGTTCCATCTCCGAGTTTCCCGATATACATTCCGGGACGCTTCCGGATGTGTTCCTGCCAATCAAGTGTTCTTATCGAACCTTCATCGTAATTAGGAGTCATACTTATAGCAATTTGTCACAAATATAAAGAAAACAAAACACCCTCAGATTCCCACCATTTTGTCAATAATTAATGGCAAACGGTTGAAAACTTCCTTGAAATATGAAGTAAGACAAAAATAGCTTTTAAAGTGATTGTTTGAAAAAAAAGCACTGAGTGAAGTGCAAATTATAATCGCTCCAAATTACCAATTGGCGTAAAAAAAACCGTTGGTAAAATCAACGGCTTAGCATACTTTATAATTTATTATTTTTCATCACGCCACGACGTAAACATCCAGTAGTACTTTTCGGTCTGTTTTACCATCGAGTTGACCAAGTCGATTGTTGAAACGTCACCAATATCGTTGGCTGTTTCCAAGACATTGATCATTTGCGAAAGCAAAATTTCAAAATCGGATAAAAGATGATCAACCATCTCATCGGGACTCTGCACTCTTTCTGGTTCTTTTATTTTTGAACTATCCAGATACTCCTGAAGTGTAGCAGTTGGGAAAGCACCAAATACGCGTACCCGCTCTGCCAAATCGTCGATATTAACTTTTGAAAAGTTATAGAGCTCCTCAAATTTATCGTGCAGATCAAAAAAATCTTTACCGGTAACATTCCAGTGAAAGTTCCTTAATTTCTGATAGTGTACGTGATAACTTGATATTAATGTATTTATTTGATCAATTAATTCGGAGGTATCTTTTTTGTTAAACCCTAATCTTACAAATGTTTTTTCTTTAGTTTCCATGGTAATATATATTGTTTTTAATTTTGAATAAATAATTATTTAAAGTTGGACTCGTGATAAACCAATACAGGCTTATTGAAATGAGTAACAACGTAATGGGTTTCTGAAGAAGAGAATAGATCTTCAAAAAAGCCTTTCTCCTCCTTCATAATCACCAAAACATCCGGCTCATTCTCTTCCAGGTATTTTTGTAAGCCTTTGCTCACATCTTTCTCGTGCGAATGAACGAAACTCGGACTAAAGTTTTTAATACTGTCTTTTACCATATCCTTAAATCCTTTCCATTTAAGAATAGAATCAAAATCAGTCGTTTCCATATTGTGGAAAATGGTGAGATGTTTATTCTCGGTTCCGTCAACAATATCAGATAAATGACGCATTGCTTTCAGGTCTTCGGCATGCAGTGCCGTTGCATATAGAAAGTTACTCATGCTGAAAATCGATTTATCATCCGGCACAATAATGACCGGACAGGCAACTTTTTCGATGATGTTTGGATAACTGATTGCTCCCGTTACAAAGCCCGAATAACTATTGTAGTTACTCATAAGCAGAATAACATCTTTCTCTTTCTCAATGGTGTCATTAACCACCATCAACCGACTTACTTCTGCGACTTCTATTTCATACGGAACACTTTGGGGTATCTTTTTCAACAAGTCTGCCACCGTCTTTTTCATTTCTGCTTCAGCCGCTTCATAATCTGCACGAAACTGAGCCTCCGAGATCGCCACGTTCGGTTGGTAGTTTGGGGTGGCTACGCCAACAAACTCTCCACTTCTCATCCAGCCGAAATCTAAAACATAAACGATTTTCAGTTTTCGTTTTAATTGGTTACTCAATGCAAACCCTGACGTTATAAGGGTTTCCATATTTTTCAGCGTGTCTAATAGTAATAAATTTGTTTTCATGGCTTTTCTATCTTTACACCCAAAACCAGCATATGCCTTTTTAATGGGCTTTGTTAATTTTTTCAAGAAGAATCTAATGCTTGTTCCTTCTCTTTTTGTTTTCTGTTTTTCCTTTTCTGCAGAAACAAACCAAGAACGATTTTCATACCTGTTTCAAACGCCATATTTCGCACGTACTTTTTAAAGGCATGAACCGTTAAGGTCGATTGATCTTTCAATTCGTCTTCCAAGTAGCGAATCTTGTATTTTACTTTTTGGCGTTCTAACCGCAACTCTCCCATGTTTCTTATCTCTCTCATAATTTGACCTCCTCCTCTTCATCGTCATCTTCTTCAAACAACATGGATGAGTACTTCCGCAATACAATAGTTGTAAGCAGCTTGTTTTTTAGCAATGCAAATAAAACAGTAAGAACAACCAATACTCCGATAGCAAGCAATAAACCCGTCAGATAATCCTGGTAGGTTTGTCCATACCATACGACAAGCGCAGCGAGTCCGAAAAACAAGATCAATGCACCGCCCAGCGAAAGAATAAAATTACCGATTAAGTAAGTTGTTATTCCGGTTGCTCTATTTAGAACTGTTAGCTTAACTAAATCGATTCTAGCTTGCACATATCTCTTTGATACGTCACTCAGTTCATTAAAATTATCTGATAGGTTTTTACTCATAAATTAAGAGGTTTCGAACGTTCGGTTACTTCCCGGTTGTCGGGGTTTTGGCTTCTTTTTTAATCTTCTCTTCGACATCGTTTGTCCGCTCTTTTACCTGATCAATCATTTCACCGACCTGATCCTTCAAACTATCAACTTTTTCTCCGATCGTGTCTGTGACATCTTCCGAAACTCTTTTTACACTTTTCTGAATCTTTTTTCTTGTTTTATCACCTCTCTCAGGTGCAAATAAAACTCCAACTAAGGCGCCTGTCGCTGCACCTGCTACAAACCCTAAAAGGGCGCTTGTTCCTTTACTCATGACATTTGATTTTTATGATTAATACCTTAACTATAAATGTATATTAAATGGACGTTTTGATCTTATCAGACGTCCTCGTACTTTTTGTATTGTCAAGCGTTGTTGTCATCCTTTCGGATGTCAATGGCCGATCAGCACTTCGAATTGTTTTTAATACTCTCGCTTTATACTCGTCAGAATTTTGATATAGCTCTATATTATCGATTCTCTTTTTTAAACTTTTCATGCTTTCAATTATTTAACGTTTATTTCTACTACTGAAAAAAGCATTCCAAAAAAGAACGCCCAAAAAAAACTTCCATAATCAACTCCTTTTCAGGACAATACAAAAAGACGAACATATTGCCGAAAAAACTTGCAGTGGAGCTTGTTCTACAAATTGTAGAGATTACTTAACAGACTTTAAACACTGGGCTTTCAGAGGAAAATGACATTCAAATCCGACGATAGGGAACCGCACAAAAAAAAGTCAAGTTAACGAAAGGGTGAATTGAACGAACCGATATACCTTGTAATTCAAATCGGAAAATGAAAAACAGATAAAAAAGTCAAAGGGGAGATTCGAAAGGATGAAACTGACAGATCAGGAAATAGAGTCAACGAATTCGCAACCCCTCGCCAATCGACTAGTCAACAACACATCACCCTCATTGTTTGAACAATTCACTTAACTGCAATAAAACTTCTCTGTAGCGCAGAGAATAAGCCTCCTCAAAAAAAAAACGTTTTAAACACGAAAAAATGTATTCTCTTAGTTGAACTATTTGAAACTGGGAAAGTGTGCAACAAAGTCTACATTTCAATGAGGGGAATTGTCCACATCATTGCCGGCAATCAGCAACTCCAACAAATCAACAGGAACCGGTTTTTCCAAGTAGGCACTAACAAATGGGTATTGCATAGCCAAATCTCGTTTTTTCTTACTTGCAGAACTGGATAGAATAAACACTTCCGGGGCTTCCATTTTACCCAAGATCTGTTCTATACGATCCAGAAAACTGGCTGCGTTCATATCCTTGAATTGGATATCAACCAAAATATAATCAGGAAATTGATCGGTTAATCGATCTTGCTTAAGCCCCTGCAGATAATTAAGTAAACCGGCAGCTTTTTTAAAGTACTGTACTTGATTCTTTAAAGTCTCCTTCCTCAATCGTCCTTCTTCAACGCGAAATAAATCGGACGATCCGTCTACTATTGCAATTTTCTTTAGTTCATTTGATTTTCGTATCATACTAGTCCCCCCCTCACTGGTTACAAGCCCTGTAATTCAAATGCTCCAATATTCGTTCCATTAATCAAACGAACAAATCAGATCTCAATTCCGTATTGTTTGATTTTGTTATAAAGTGTTTTGCGGTCAATTTTTAAAAGGCGAGCAGCTTTCGACTTATTAAAGCCTGCTTCTTCAATAGTTCGGATAATTAATTGCTTTTCAAATTCTGATGATGCATCTTTTAATTTAGACTCACCAATCTCCACATCACCATTGTTCCCTGGTTGATGAGAAGGATAAACAAGTTCCTGTGGCAAGCAATCTTTTGTGATCTGGTTTTCGGAAGCCATCAGTGTTGCGCGCTTAACCACATTTTTCAACTCCCGCAAATTGCCATGCCAGGCGTATTGTTGCAAAATCGCTTCAACATCTGGGCTAAATCCCTCAATCGTTAATCCAAGCTCATCATTTGATGATTTAAGGAAGCTGTTCGCAAAAAACAGAATGTCATCAGTACGCTCACGCATTGAAGGTAGACTGATTTTAAATTCATTTACCCGATGGTATAAATCCTCGCGAAACGTATTCTGATTTACTTCATCCAGCAAATCATCATTTGTTGCAGTAATAATACGAACATCAACTCTTGTCGTTTTATTTTCACCAACCCGGGACACCGTACGTTCCTGTAAAACACGCAAGAGCCGCACCTGAATATCATAGCTAAGATTCCCAATTTCATCCAGAAACAAGGTCCCTCCATTGGCTTGTTGAAAAACACCTTCTTTGTCACGAACAGCGCCGGTAAACGATCCTTTTATATGACCAAAAAGCTCACTATTTGCTAAGTCTTTGGGAATAGCACCACAGTCGAGAGCAACAAACGGTTTGTCTCCCCGCTTACTGTGCTGATGAATAAAACGAGCGACATATTCCTTTCCTGTCCCTGTTTCGCCCTGAATCAGCACAGACATATTCGTTGGAGCAACACGCCGAGAAAGATTTATCACGGATCGCATTTTTTCACTCTTTCCCATTAGGAAGTCGCCGTCTGTATAAATATGACTTTGTACTTTTCTCTTTTTCGGCGAATTCCCTTTTAATTTCTTTTCAATTAGTGATCGAATTTCTTCCTGCTGAAGAGGTTTTGTAATGTAATCTTCGGCTCCCATCTTCATCAATTTCACCGCTTGCCGTACGTCAGCATAAGCAGTAATAATAATAACAATAGTTGAAGGTGACACTGCTTTTATTTTTTGCAACAACTCCATGCCGTCAGTATCCGGCAAGCGGAAATCACAAAGTACCAGGTCAAACTTTGTACTCTTAATAATCTCCATACCGCTTTGCCCCGAGAAAGCTGTTTCAATATCATATCCATCACTGGTCAGTTGCTTTTTTAGTATTTCGCAAATAAAAGTATCATCGTCGATGATCAATATTTTATTTCCCATATCTTTTTGGTAATTCTTATTTTTAATTTCATTCGATTGATATCGGACTACAATTTAGCATTTTCTGCTCGCTTTATCACTTCATTGACCAAAAGTACAACATCTTTAGTTATTGTTGGTATGTCGTCGAATTCTTCTGATCGCAGTGCCATATCTTCTAATTGCGTCAGTTTTTGAACAACCTGATCCAGTGAAAAATATGTAAATGAAGGAATTCCTTTATGTGCAATTTCCCCCACTCTTTTCCAATCTTCCTTGCTGAGTGCGGATTCGAAATTTTCAAGCATAATTGTTGTATTTTTCAAAAACGTGTCAATCATTTTATTGAAAAACACTTTGTCGCCATTTGCAGTAACCCATAAATTGTGTGTATCAAAATCCAGTTGATCCTCGTTTACTGTCTTTTCTTTAGCGACCATTTCCTCCCGCTCTTCTCCGGTCGATGATCCTAATTCCAACACATTGCAAATTTTGTTGTACAAATCATGCTCTTTAAATGGCTTTAAAACATAGCCATCAAACCCTTCATCCATGTATCTTTTTACATCGCTCTTAACAACATTTGCCGTAACAGCCAAGGCCTTGGTTTTATAATTTGGGTTCGACCTATTTTTTTTAACTTCCTGGATCACCTCAACACCAGTCAATTTTGGCATATGAATATCTAACAAAATAATATCATAGCCAGATGCCAATAATTCACCCAATGCTTCTTCTCCGTTTCTCGCCAGTTTAAAATCGGCTTCCCAATTAGTCAAAACCGTTTCAGCAAGCAAAAGATTATACTCGTCATCGTCTGCAAATAATATTTTCTTTCCTTTCAACAGATTTTCTTTTAAAAAGAAATGTGTTTCATTGTCCAATGCTTCTTTTCCGGTAGCTTTCTTAAAAGGAATGGTCAAATGAAATAAACTTCCTTTCCCTTCTTCACTATCCACTCGAATATTGCCATCCATCAGTTCGACCATCTTCTTACAGATGGTAAGTCCCAAGCCAACCCCTTTTCTTTTTTTATCGGGCTGAGAGGAAGACTGCGTAAACTCATCAAATATATTGGGTAACAGATCGGCAGCAATTCCAACTCCGGTGTCTTCCACTTCAAAACGAACACAAACCTCTTCGGGATCGCCTTTCTGAAGCAAACAACGCAAGTCAACACGACCTTCGTCGGTATACTTCAATGCATTAGATACCAAATTGATAATCACTTGTCGAATTCGAAATGGGTCACCAACGATCGTTTCCGGAATTTCAGGATCAACATAAATGAAAAATTGCAGCCTTTTTTCATTAGCCCGAATGATAAATGAATTGTATATCACATTCAATATTCGCGTCAAACTGAAGGGAATCTCGTCAATAAACACCTTCCCCATTCCTAACTTAAACAAAATTAGAATTTCATTGACCAGCGAAAGCAAATGCTCTGAAGAATCATTGATCAAGCGAACAAACTTTTCTTGTTTGTTATTAAGCTGGGTATTATTTAACTGTTCTGAAAAACCGACAATGGCGTTCAGTGGAGTACGAATTTCATGACTCATACTAGCCAAAAAAGTCGACTTCGCTTTTTCGGCTTCCTGAGCATCATTTTTAGCTTTTTTAAGCCTTAGTTCAATCTCTTTATCTTTCGTAACATTCTGAACAATCGCTGTTCCGCCCACTACTTCATCATAAACATTGCCAACCGGAGTCGCCCAAATGTAGTAAACCTGATCTTCAATGCGTATTTCGCCGTCAGCCATCTCCCCATTTAACGCTTTATGGTAAAAAGGGAATAGTCGTTTACTCACTTTTTCGTCAAAAGCCTCGAAAAGCGTTTTTCCGGCAAAATAGCTATTTGTTAATCCGAAACGTTCTTTCTCTCGTCCTCCGGCAAGCACATAACGATACTCCTTATCAAACAAATAAACATCTATGCCGGGCAAATTTTCGATCACAATCTGCTGATAGTCTTTGATGTCAGACAATGTGGTGTTCGCAAAATTAACCCCTGCTAAGATCAGCTCCTCTCCCGCTTTTTCAGAGAGAAGCTCCAAGCATATTGTTGCAGCCAGAGGAATTTCCTGTGCCGAATGAATGATCGTCTCAAATTCTTGATTTGTTCTGGTTTCAATCAGTCGTTTAACCTGTTCCGAAAGCAATTCAGGATCCTCAATTTTCAGCAAGTCGGTTACTTCGAGTTTTTCATTTTCTTCAGGATAAAAAAGGTGATCAAAAATCCCCGTGTACTTGTAAACTTTAAAAGAAGAGTCAAAAATAAAAATGGCCTCATGTCTTTCAGCTTCATGGCGTTTTGCATCACCATACAAGGGGTGCCCCAACTTTGTAGATTTTATCTTGCTACTTAACAAGTCGAGCAATTCATCCATTCCCATTAACGAATCTATATCAATATCACCATCTTCAATATGGTTTATAATTTGAGCAATTTCCTGTATTTGATTTTCCAGTCTTTTTTTCATTAAATGATCTATTTGGATCGCTAGTTTTCCATAAAAATATGCTTCACTCCAAGTCCTTAATTATGAAAGAACAACTTAACAACTTGCAAAGTTCTTTTTTCAATGCAACAATATAAATTTATATTGCAAAAAAGCAATATGCAGAATACTTTAGATGATTAATCAGATACCATTTATTGAAATTTCGCGTTACTCAGCAACAGTTTAGATGAAACGAGCATGTAAAAATATTCACACGCAGGAGCATGATTATTTAAAGCGAGTTCCATGTGTTGCAAGAAATAAACAATTATAAACACATGAAAAACGACGATAATGTCTTGTGACGTCACAAAAATGTACCTTTTTAACAATTAAAATTCAATCGGACTTTGACTTTTAACTATATTTGCCGCGGTATGTTTCAAAAAATACAGTTAACCATATTGATTGTCCTCGGAGGATTTACGCTGCTTTTTGCCCAGGGTAACCTGAATAATTTTGGAGGGTTTAATGCAGAGAGTACTCTCCCTGACGACGGAAGAAATGACAGCATTCAATCTGATCCGCATGACAAGAATAAACCGATCGTTTCGCACATACACAGCTGGAAACTAAAAAATAACGGGGCCTCAACCGAAGCAGTGGAGGTTGATACAACCCTTAATTTTTTCCATAACTATAATCCAATATTTCAGAAAAGTATAAGCAATACCTTTACCGGAAATTTTGGAGGAGCCTATCAATCCAACAACTTTTTCAAACGTGAAGGGGAGTCGGATTTTTATTTTTACCGGGCATTTGATTTATATACTAAGCTACCAGCCGACATCAGGTATTTCAATACCACAACCCCGTATACGATTTTGGATTATAGCCAAAGTGAAAATCAAAACACGCAGAACGAAACGCGCTTCAACGCTTTTCATTCTCAAAACATCAATAGGGATTTTAACGCCACTTTTTTTTACGATCAATCAAAGGCTACCGGGCAGTATGAATACCAGGAAAATAAACATCATTCCATTGCTCTTTACTCCAGTTACGAATCAGACAAATTTAATTCTCATTTTAACCTGATATTTAATCGGCTAAAAAATGAAGAAAACGGTGGTTTAGAGGATGGCAGTATTGACTTAAACAAGTATGATGAGACCGATAACTATATCGTCAATCTGGATCAAGCCAACTACACGCTCAGAAATAACACGCTCTTTTGGAACAGTGAATACCGATTAGGAAAGTACAAGGAAGTTGAAGATACACTTGGTTTTATTACCGACGAATTTATTCCCCGCACCGGATTCTTTTATCAGGTTGAATACTCAGGGAATCAAAAAACATATACAGACGATGAAGCCAACCTGGATTTTTATCGAAACACTTATATTGACTCAACAGCGACGAATGACACAATCGGTTATAATCGGTTAACCAATTTATTTCAACTTAAATTCTACGAAGCACCAGATCGAAAATACACGTTTAGTAAGCGGGCTTTTATTGGTCACGACCTGATCAGAATAAAAATGCCTTTGGATACAACACTGCAAAAATACAAGCACAGCAACACGTTTGTTGGCGGTGGAATATCCAGAGAAGAAGGTATATTTTGGAAATGGGGAGCACAAGGGAAATTTTACCTGACAGGTTATCGCTCAGGACAAACCGAGCTCAGCGCATATATTTATAAACCAATTAACATCGGCAATGACACAACCAGCTTGAAAGTATCAGGAGAACTAAATACAATTGCTCCTGACTATTTCGAGCAACGCTTTAACTCGAACCACTACCAATGGAGTAATCGTTTCAAAAATATCAACGAAATGATTCTAAAAGGTGAGATTCATTCACAAAAACGCAAGTTGACTCTGGGTGCAAACTACGCATTAATTGGGAATTATATCTACAACGACTCGGTTGCCACTCCACAGCAAGGTGGCCGGGAAATGCTGATATTATCTGCGTATCTGAACAAAACGATTGAATCTGACCACTGGCTTCTGAGAGGACAAATCTTATGGCAGAACGCGAATCAGGAAGAATATCTGCATCTACCAGATCTTTGCGGATATTTAAGCATCAGCTACAAAACAATCATATCGAAAGTGTTATACACCCAAATTGGAGCTGACGTTCGCTACAACACCGAATTTTATGCTGATGCGTACGACGCCCCTACGGGAAGATTCTATTGGCAGGATCAAGAAAAAATTGGTAACTTCCCGTTTGTAGATGTACATGTAAACCTCAAACTGAAACGCACCCGGCTGTTTTTTCAATGGTTAAACGCAGCTTCGGATATGCTTGACAGTGGATTCTGGACCGCGCCGGACTATCCATATTATCGCAGAACGTTCAGGCTTGGAGTCTCATGGACTTTCTACGATTAGTTTAGTTAGCCAACTTTTATTTATTGCATGAGAAATAAAAAGATCTACATCCAAATTTTATCATTCATCGCAATCCTTATTTTCTTTTCATGTGGTTCCGGCTCTGGAAAGAAAAAAGAAAAAGCAAATCGCAAAAACAGCGAGCTTTCCCGTATCATGAATTCAGGCCGCCTGAAAGCGGTTGTCGATTATAATTCAACCAATTACTTCGTATACCGGGGAAAGCCAATGGGGTTCAAATATGAGCTACTACAGCACCTTGCTGACGATATGGGACTGGAGCTGGAAATATCGGTAAGCAATAACCTTAAGGAAACTTTTGATGGGCTGAACAAGAAAAAATACGACTTGGTAGCTAAAAACCTGACAGTAACAAAAAGAAGGAATGAAACCATTCAATTTACAGAGCCTCTGGAACAAACCCGCCAAGTACTTGTACAGCGAAAGCCGGAGAACTGGCAGCGAATGACCAGAGAAGTAATTGAAGATTCGCTCATCAGAAACCAGCTTGATTTAGCAAAAAAGGAAATACATGTTCAAAAAAACACAGCATACTATCGACGACTGGTCAACCTTTCAGACGAAATTGGGGAAGAAATTACAATTGTTGAAGATTCGATTTATGGTGTTGAGCAGTTGATTGCCATGGTCGCCAAAGGAGATATTGACTTTACCGTAAGCGATGAAAATGTAGCAAAAGTGAATCAAACATACTACCCAAACCTCGACATTAAAACACCAATTAGCTTTCCGCAAAATATAGCCTGGGCAGTACGAAACGACGCAGGCGAATGGCTAAAATACCTGAATACCTGGATCCGAAATTTTAAAGAGACGGTTACCTACGCCATTCTTTACGACAAGTATTTTGAAAATATTCGCTCACGAACAATGGTAAATAGCACATACCACTCGATTGGTGGTGGCCAAATTTCACCATTTGATGACCTGATTAAGGAAGCTGCCGACAAAGCAAATTTAGACTGGCGATTGTTGGCGGCTATTATTTATCGGGAATCCAGATTTGACCCATATGCGGAATCATGGGCAGGAGCCTATGGGCTGATGCAAATTATGCCTGAATCTGCTGACCTGTTTCGAATAAATGAATATGAAGAACCGATTCAAAATATAAAAGTTGGAGTACGACTATTGAAATGGCTTGACAAGAATCTAAAACCAGACGTTCCAGACTCTGTGCAACGGGTTAAATTTGTATTGGCCTCATATAATGTAGGACTTGGACATATTAAAGATGCCCAACGACTAGCAGAGAAATATGACAAAAATCCGGCGATTTGGGATGACAATGTCGATTTTTTCCTGCTCAATAAATCAGCCTCAAAATATTACAAAGATCCGGTTGTTCGATGGGGGTATTGTCGCGGCGAAGAACCGTACAATTACGTGAATCGGGTACTGACGACTTATCGAGACTACAAGAACATTATTGAAAAGTAAAACGTCCTTTTTTCGCGAGCTCCAAGAATTCGGACAAGATCATGGCCGTTGCTCCCCAAACCTCGTATCCTTCAAATGGGTAAAAAGGCACGGTTAATCTTCCGCGAATGGTATCCATCTCTGTGAAGCTGATTTTTTCATTCTGAACAAAATCTTGCAGTGGAAACAGAATCAACTTTTCCGCTTCATCTTTATTAAGTACAAAGTCAGGTTTATAATCCATCCACCCAACATATGGGAAAATGGAATACCCGCTTACCGGAATGTGTAACTCCGACAACATCCCCAATAAACGAACATCTGCCGGAGATATTCCCACCTCTTCCTGAGCCTCCCGAACAGCCGTCAATTCAGGACTTTCGCCTACTTCAATCTTTCCTCCCGGAAAACTAATCTGTCCCGGATGGTGCTTCATATTCGGATTGCGTTGAGTTAAACAGGTATAAATTTTCTCTTTATACGGAAACAACAACAACAGCACGCTGCTATACTTAATCTCACCAGATTCTTCAAAACTCATTTTCAGATGTCGTCCCGGAGGCAACATCTTTTCGTGTGCCTTTTCTCCTGGCAGCTCAGTCTGAAGCAATTGCTTAATATGTTGTATGAAATTGGTGTACATGTAAATTTATAATAATCATTTACGACTGGAGAAAGTTTTAACGATCTCCAACTTATTTATTAATTCATAGCCCGGTGACGATAGATTCAAAAAGTGTAAATCAACTCAACTATTCAAACCGAACGGTCTTTTCAGGAGAAATCCGGCTTACAAAATAAGACGGCCCAATCAGCATGAAAAGGGTAATCACCAGCGCTCCAACATTCAATAGCACAATGTGCAAAACCGAAATATTTACAGGAACGGTATCGACGTAATAAGAGGTTGGATCAAGATGAATTATTTTAAAGTAATGCTGAAGCAAGCCCAAAACAATACCCAGAATATTCCCCCAAAGTAAACCTTCCCCAATCAAAAAAGCTGAAAAATACAGGAAAACTTTCCGTACATTCACATTGGCTGCCCCAAGCGATTTGAGCACGCCAATCATCTGAGTCCGCTCTAAAATAATGACCAACAAACCAGACACCATATTAAACCCGGCAACCAATACCATCAACACCAAAATAATCCAAACATTCATGTCCAACAGGTTGAGCCAATCAAAAATATAGGGGAATTTACGTTTGACATTAACAACCCGCAACAACGAATCATCATCATTCATATTAGCTAAGACCAAGTTTCGAACAGCATACTCCGCCTGGTCAACTTCATCCATATTTCTGATATAAATCTCATATCCGCTAATCTGATCTTCCTCCCACGAATTTAGCCGCTGAATATGCCGAATATCAATCAGCACAAACATGCGGTCAAACTCTTCCAGGCCGGTTCGATAAACTCCGCCAACGTCGAACTGACGAATACGGGGAACTTTTTCATTTTGATTCAAAAAATACATTCTGAATGAGTCACCTAACTTCAACTTGAGTAAATTGGAAAGCTGCTCCGAAATCCAAACCTGGTTTGTTCTCAACGAATCCAATTCAATTCGCTGTCCGGCAACTTTATTACTCTCAAAAAAACGCCAGTCAAAATCAGCAGCAACGCCTTTCAACACTACGCCCTGAATATCTTCCTCTGTTTTAATCATGCCGGGTTTTGTGGCATACTGCTGCACATGATCCACAAAAGGCATTGCCTTCAGCTCGTCTAAAAAAGGCTGTTGTTTTTTAATTGATTCAGTTTGATACGACATATTGCTGTCGTAATTTACCAACTGCAAATGTGCTGCAAATCCGTTGACTTTACTTTCAACCTCTCGTTGAAACCCAGTTACAATAGCCACGGATAAAATCATAACCACCATGCCCAGACTAATGCCTGCCACTGCCAGGCGAACAATACGCCGGGAAAGTTTTTGGTCGCTATCTTTTGAGGAAAATAATCTGCGTGCTATAAATAATTCAGTATTCATCTAAAACTAAAAGCTAGTCAATATTTACAAATCAATCGATTAAAAACAGGTGAATCGCCACAACACATGTCAAAATTAACAATTTGCCGCGGCTGTCAACGACTTAACGAAAGATTATTTGAAACCGTATCCTGAAAAACACGTCAAGCTCGATGTATATTGAAAGCGCAGCTATTTTATTCCTTTGTCCGATTGATGAATGGCAAAACAAGCAGAGAAATCAGCCCTAAAATAATCATCATCGCTGTCATAGAAGTGTGTGCCAATAAGGCAAAGACCATCCCATCAGCTTTGTCGATTCCATAAACCATCAGCGCTTGAACGACCATAAAATGCCAGGCTCCAATTCCGCCTTGCACGGGAGCAACCATACCGTAACTTCCCAAAACAAAGGTTGTTAATCCGGCTATCATTGATAGGTGCGAAGTGAAGTCGAAAGAAAAGAAGACCACATAAAGCATCAGGTAGTACATTCCCCAAATGAAGATAGAATGTGCAATAAAAGCCCACTTATTTTTCATTGCTTTGATCGACTTTACGCCTTCTGAAAATTTAATAAGAATGCCACGCACCTTCTCAAACAGAGAGGATCTTAATAATTTATTACGCATTAAATAAAGTACAATAATTACGGATACAACCGACAAAACAGCCCAGGGCGACAAGGCAACACTATTCAGCTTCTCTTTGACATCCGGGTTGTTCTCCAAAAATTGGATAACCTGACCAAACTGACCCACAATCACGATAACTGTTAGTATCAACAGCATAATTACGTCAATAATGCGCTCGACAACCACCGTGCCGATCAACTGGGTGAACGACATTTTCTCGTATCGAGCCAAAACACCACAACGCGAAATTTCGCCCATCCGCGGGAAAACCAAGTTCATCAAGTAACCAACCATTACAGCTAAAAAGGTATTCAGCAGGCGAGGTTTTTTACCGAGAGGTTCAATCATCAGATTCCAGCGCATCGTGCGACTGATGTGACTAAGCAAGCCAAAAAATAAAGATAGCCAGACCCACCAATAGTTGACATCATTTTTTAAAACGGACTTCAAGCGGTCAACATCCTGATCTTTGTACACCAGCCAAAATAAAAGAATACCCAAGGCTAAAAAGGCAAGAAACTTAAGGGTCTTAACTATTTTCTGTTTCAAATCAAACTTGTTAATTATTGAAATAACGCTATTTTTAAAATCGTTTTCGCGTCACTTCTTCTTTTTATTAAGTACTTTACTAAATTTGCACGCCTCGTGAAAAGGCAAGTTTCGCAGACAAAAATATATATTTGTTTTAAATCACCTCGATTTTTAACAACATATCTAATATCATATCATATATAACAGCAATAATAATGGGTAATGTCAGAGCAAAAAAGAATTTAGGTCAGCATTTTTTGAAAGACAAAAATATTGCCCAAAACATAGTTGAAAGCCTTCAGGCAGAAGATATCAAGCAGGTTTTAGAAATCGGTCCGGGCATGGGCGTGCTCACCCGGTTTCTGCTTCAGAAAAAAACTTATCAAACAACAGTTGTCGAAATTGATCGTGAGTCAGTTGATTACCTGAAAGTACATTTCCCGGAATTGAAAGACCGGATTATTTCAAGGGATTTTTTAAAACTGAATCTAACGGAATATTATCAGGAACCTTTTGCCATCATTGGAAATTTCCCCTACAACATTTCATCGCAAATCTTTTTTAAAGTTTTGGAGTACCGGGATCTGATACCGGAGGTAGTTGGCATGCTTCAGAAAGAAGTAGCCGAGCGAATTGCCAGAGGTCCGGGTAGTAAAGTCTATGGCATTCTGAGTGTTTTTTTACAGGCTTTTTATGATATCGAATACCTGTTCACGGTAGACGAAAATGTATTTACCCCTCCGCCCAAAGTAAAATCGGCTGTTATCCGGTTAAAAAGAAACGACAGGCAGCAACTGGATTGTGATGAAAAACTTTTCTTCCAATTGGTCAAAGCCGGATTTAACCAACGTCGAAAAACGCTTCGCAACTCCGTAAAATCATTTCTCCGCGACGAAGAACTAAAGCACGATCCAATTTTTTCTAAACGTCCCGAACAGTTAAGTGTTAATGATTTTGAACGTTTAACCAGGCTGATCCAAGATCAGTCTTAAAAAAGCAGCCATGCAATTTGAACTGAATCGAGAATTTATCGACGAGCTGAAGGACCTTATTGAACACGAAGCCTCCGAAGCTATTCTGTCCAAGCTTGAAGGTCTTCACCCAACCGAGATTGCTGAGGTTATGGATGAGCTGAACATGGACGAAGCCAAATACCTCTACTTACAATTGGATGGAGAAAAGGCCTCTGATGTGCTGGTTGAAATTCCCGAAAACGAACGAAGGCGATTCCTGAAAGTTTTACCCCCCGAATTGATTGCCCGGCAATTTATCGAATACATGGACTCGGATGATGCTGCCGATGTTGTGGGTGATTTGGAAGACGATATGAAGGAGGCCGTTCTTCAGGAAATTGAGGACAAGGAACAAGCCGGAGACATTGCCGACCTGCTCGAATACGATGACGAATCGGCCGGAGGATTGATGGCTAAAGAGCTGATTAAAGTAAACGAAAACTGGACGGTTCAAACTTCATTAAAAGAAATATCGAAGCAAGCTGAAGACATTGACGAAATATACTATGTATATGTTGTTGACGATGGAGAGTTTTTGAAAGGCATTCTTTCGTTGAAAAAATTGATTTTAAATTCAACCCAATCAAAAATTAAAAATCTGGTTGAAGATGAAATACATTCTGTGAAAACTGATGCTTCGCAGGAAGAAGTTGCGCAAATGATGGAACGTTTTGACTTGGTGGCCGTGCCGGTTGTTGACCATATTGGCCGACTAAAAGGACGAATCACCATTGACGATGTGGTTGACGTTATTCGCGAAGAAGCTGAACGCGACTACCAAATGGTTTCGGGTATCACCGGCGATGTCGAATCGGGTGACCGTGTCTGGAATTTAACAAAAGCCCGGCTGCCATGGCTGCTTATTGGATTGATTGGTGGAATATTAGGAGCGCGTGTTTTAGGAGCAAACGAAACAGCCTTGTCTGAAATTAAAGGCATCGCCTTTTTCATTCCACTTATTGCTGCCATGGCCGGAAATGTGGGGGTACAATCATCTTCTATTGTTGTGCAGACTATCGCCAGCGGGGCACGCGACTTCGACACTTTTGGAAAAAAACTCCTGAAAGAACTGGCAGTCGGGCTAATCACAGCTTTTGTATTTTCAAGCCTTATTTTTAGTTATAATTTTTTCTTCGGCGATAGCATGAACCTAACCTGGGCAGTCAGTATTTCTTTATTCATCGTTATTGTGTTCGCCTCCCTGTTTGGAACAACGATTCCACTTGTTTTAAACAAGCTAAAAATAGACCCGGCTCTTGCCACCGGACCTTTTATTACGACCATGAACGACATCCTGGGACTGATTATGTACATGATGATCGCTAAACTATTTTTCAATATCATTTAAAATGACAAAATCCAAAATCGTCATCGGGCGGGAGGACATTGCCAGCTTTCCTCTTTTAAATCTTGAGGGGATTGAAGTGAAGACCGATTCGGGTGCTTACACATCTAGTTTTCATTGCCATAATATTGAATTGATCAAAGTTGACGGAGTTGAAAAACTGAAGTGTTATTTTTTAGATCCGGAACATGACAAATACCACGACAAAGAATTTATCTTTGAAACGTTCGTTTTAAAAAAGGTGAAAAGCTCAAACGGGCATATGGAAGAACGCTATTCGATTTCAACAGAAATAAGGCTCTTTGAAAAAACATTTCCGATTGACCTGACTTTAACGGAGCGTGGAACCATGAAATTCCCTGTTTTGTTGGGACGAAAATTTTTATCAAAGCGATTTGTTGTTGACAGTTCATTAACGAACCTCTCACAAAAAGGAAAAATAAAAATTGTAACTTACTGAGAGAAAAACAGACAACAAGCCGATTTGTAAATTCAAACACCAGAAAATTACATGAAGAGAAATCCTCGTGCCAACACTTAAATTAAAAATCAAACACAATGAAATTAGTTGTATTATCAAGAAATCCTCAATTATATTCTACAAAACGATTGGTTGAAGCAGGAGAGCAAAGAGGCCACGAGGTTCTTGTTGTTGACCACTCCAAGTGCGACCTGTTTATTGAAAAGAAAAAGCCTTCAGTTTATTACAAAGGCAGCAAGCTGGAAAACGTTGATGCAGTTATTCCCCGAATTGGTGCCTCGGTTACCTTTTATGGAACCGCTGTCGTTCGTCAGTTTGAAATGATGAAAGTTTTTACCGCGATTGAAAGTCAGGCCTTGGTACGTTCGCGCGACAAACTGCGTAGCCTCCAAATATTAAGTCGTGCTGGCTTAGGACTTCCTAAAACGGTTTTTACGAACTATTCTCGCAATGTAAAAGACATCATTCAAAGCGTGGGAGGAACGCCTGTTGTTATTAAAGTGCTGGAAGGAACCCAGGGACTGGGAGTTGTACTTGCCGAAACCGACAATGCTGCGGAATCAGTCATTGAAGCTTTCAATGGACTAAAAGCCCGTGTTATTGTCCAGGAGTACATCAAAGAGTCAAAAGGAGCCGACATTCGTGCATTTGTTGTTGATGGAGTCGTTGTTGGCGCCATGAAACGTCAGGGCAAAAAAGGAGAATTCCGATCGAACCTGCACCGTGGTGGATCGGCTGAAATAATTGAGCTTAGCGAAGATGAAGAAAATGCAGCACTGAAAGCCGCCCGGGTGATGGGATTGGGTGTTGCCGGAGTTGACATGCTGCAATCAAACCACGGACCTTTAATCCTGGAAGTTAACTCATCGCCGGGACTTGAAGGAATTGAAGCTGCCACCGAAAAGGATATTGCCAGAAACATCATCCGATATGTTGAGCGCAATATTTAAGGGTATTTAAGTATGAGACAAAACAAACCGATGAAAATCCTGGGAACAGAAATTATACCGGGAAAACAAACCATCCTCAATTTGGATATTGCCCGTCTGCACACCCGAACAAAAGTTGAAGTTCCGGTGATTGTTGAACGCGCCAGAGAAGACGGGCCTGTACTTTTATTAAATGCAGGCATCCATGGAAACGAAGTAAATGGTATTGAGATTATTCGAGAAATAATTTCAAAAAAGATCAATAAACCCAAACGAGGTACTGTTATTTGCATTCCCGTGTTAAATGTGTTTGGATTCCTGAGCCAAACCCGGGAATTCCCCGATGGGAAAGACCTCAACAGGGTTTTCCCGGGATCTAAAACCGGTTCGCTGGCAAGTATTTTTGCATACCACCTAATGAACAACATCTTACCACACATTGATTACTGCATTGATTTTCATACAGGAGGCGCCAACCGATTCAACAGCTCACAAATTCGAATTAACAGAGGAGATCAGGAGCTCCTTGAGCTAGCGAAGATTTTCAATCCCCGCTTTATTGTTTATGCCCCCAATCGCGAAAAGTCGTTCAGACAGGCTGCTTCCAAAGCCGGAAAAAAAGTCCTGCTTTTTGAAGGCGGAAAATCGCTCGATTTCCACAAACGAATTACCCTGCGTGGCGTTCGTGGAGTGATGAAAACCATGACCCACCTGGGCATGCGAGACTTTACTGAAGAGATTAAAGCTTTGCCCATGAGCGAATCTGTTATTATAGAAAGCTCAAGCTGGGTTCGAGCTCGCCACGGAGGCTTGTTCCGCTTCGACATAAAAGATGGGGCTGACGTTGAAAAAGGAGAAATCATTGGTAGCATTTCTGATCCCTATGGAAAGTTCATCCATAAAGTAAAGATGCCGGAAAGTGGCCATATACTCGGATTAAACCACACCCCAATTGTATATCAGGGAGATGCACTGCTTCACTTAGGAACCACTAAAACGACCTAAGCCCAGGGGCGAGACCCGATCCCCAAGGTACATATTGTTTTCCCCAAGGGGCACGACATGATCCCCAAGGTACTTGGAGCAATCCCCTTGGGGCGCAAGCTTATCCCCTAAGGACGTACGATAAGTCACAAGGAAATGGAAACCGTAGACTGCTCCACAATGCCCGTGGACAAGTCCATGATATTAATGGACTGCTCCACGCGTATTGTGGACAAGGAAATCAGGCCTGTGGACAAGCCCATCATTCCTGTAGACAAGCCCATGGTTTGCGTGGACACAGCGCGAGCATTATTCTTCCAGTCCCAGAATAGCTGAGGTTTCGTAGCTTGCTCCAGGTGCCAACTGAATGGTGTAATCAAACGCATTGGTGGCTTCCACGCAAACAAAAGCTTCATAACCATCATCAGGAATATCGGTAATGCCAGCTGTGGTTTCTTTGCCCGGATTCCAAACTGTAGTGACTTTACTCCCTGATTTTTCAACAAAAATACGGCGACGAAAAGCCGGATCATTAATTACAACCGGTGTTTCTGTATTGAGATAATGACGGGTAAGCGGCTCATTGAAAGTTAACAGCTTTTCGTTTTGCTGACCATCCTCCCCGGTCAGTTGGTTGTAGTAGCTTAATCCTTCCAACCCTTCAATCTGGATGTTTTCAATAGCCGATATCGTATAATACGTATGCAGCGCACACCCATATTCAAATGACGCTGTTGAGGTATTGGTCACTTTGAGTGTCGCTGTCAGTTTTTTCCCAATCGTAAAAATCATTTCAGCTAAAAAATCATGAGGCCAGTAAGTTTTGGTGGTATCTGATGATTGAAGTTGCATCCGAATAAGGGTTTCTCCATTCGGCAACGCCTGAGTTTCCGCAACATCCCATAACATGAGCCGCCCAAAACCATGCTGAGGTTGCTGCGGATCTGACTGATGAGGGCCGAACCAGGGAAAGCAAACCGGAATTCCTCCACGGATGGCCTTTCCTTCCTGCATGAAACTGTCGGGGCTCATCCAAAGAAAATCCATATTATTGTGAGGAATGAAGCTCATCGCATGGGCGCCATACAGGCAAATGTCTGCCTGAGCATATTTATTTGAGATACTAATAAACGGTAGCTCGCCTTCAATTTCCATGAAACCGACCTCTCCTTCAATGCCAAACTTTTCGTCTAATTCTTCAATTGGTTGCATATTTTATTTTTAGGAGTGTAATAACTTAATTTTTTTTGACTTAATAAACTCTAACATTGCAAAACGATTGTCTTTAAAAACCCGCTGAATAAAGATCAAACCACATTCCAACATCAAACCGCTCCCATTGCTTTAACCGGATCGAGCCGGGAAGCTATCAGTGCCGGGAAAAAGCCGGATAAAATCCCGATGACCGCAGAAATCATAAAACCGGTGATAACATTACCTGCATTCATCGCAATCGTCATATCCGACACGTAGCTAAAAATACTTGTTCCTATAAAAATCAAGAACAACCCAACAGCTCCGCCCATGAGTGACAGGAAAACCGCCTCAAAGATAAACTGCAACAGAATGAAATATTTCTTTGCCCCCAAGGCTTTCTGAATACCAATAAGCCGCGTACGCTCTTTTACCGACACAAACATGATATTGGCAATTCCAAAGCCGCCTACAACAATGCTAAATCCACCGATGATCCAGCCGGCAACATTAATCACGTTAAAAACAGGCTCGAAACGGTCACTAATAGTATGCATCTCGTTAATAGCAAAGTCATTTTCCTCCATTGGTTTCAAACGATGCAGCGATCGCATAATACCTTCCAATTCGGCTGTAAACTCTCCCCTTTTCGCACTAGGTTTCGCCTTTACATTAATCGTCTGCCCTCGTTCCCGGGTTTTAAAATCAACCAAATTACTCGCATACATTACCGGAATATGAACCCGCTTGTCCATGCTTGTGCCAACCATACTAGACCCTTGCTTTTTGTAAGTACCAATCACTAACATTCGGTGCCCATTAACTTTGATTTCTTTTCCAATCGGGTTGTCTTCCTTAAACAGTCGGTTAACGATTTCACTACCTACAACCGCCATCGGTGCTCCCGAACGCATCTCCGAATCAGTAAAATATCTCCCCCGATCAATATCCAGACTCCAGGTATCTATTAAATCAGATGTTGTTGCCAACACCTCCGTACGTTCAGCACTACTATTTCCAAATTCAACAGTCGAGCTAAATCCAAAGAGAAAAACAGCATATTCACTATACTGCGAATTTCTGACGATTGTCTCTGCTTCCTCAAGTTTCGGAAATGGCCGATTCTGATATTTCCACCAAGGATATTCGTTCTCTCCTTCGGGAGGCGTCCATGGCCATTTCTGAATATAGACCATATTACTACCCAAGGCATTGAGGTTACTGCGGATATAGTTTTCGAGAGAATCGATTATTGTAAAAACCGAAATGATGGCAAAAATGCCAATGGTAATTCCTAAAAGCGACAAAAAAGTACGCAATTTATTGGCACGCATGGAATCACCGGCAAACGAAAAGCTCTCAAAGATCAATCGTAATAAAAGCATCATTTTAGTTTAGATCAATAAAGATAGAAATATTCCTTCCGAATGAAATATGAACCATAGCAAATTATAAATTCCACGATCTGAAAAAGTTTTAAGAAACAGCAATCCGATACTGAAAACTTGTTTGTATCTTTTGACAATAAAATACTGAATTCACCTACTTTTCAGAAAGGAAAATCATTCGATTTTATTATCTTTGTGCATCAATTTCAAAAGACTATAAATGAAGGATTTAAAAAAGATTAAATCGGCACTGATCTCCGTTTACCATAAAGATAAACTAGATTCTATTGTAAAGAAACTGGATAAGCTTGGTGTGAATATTTATTCGACAGGAGGAACCCAATCGTTTATTGAAAGTTTAGGAACTGACGTTATTCCGGTAGAAGATTTAACCAGCTATCCATCCATCTTAGGTGGTCGTGTAAAAACGCTTCATCCCAAAGTGTTTGGTGGCATTTTAAACCGACGCGATAACGAAGGTGATCAGCAACAAATCACCGATTATGAAATTCCGGAAATCGATTTAGTTGTTGTTGATTTATACCCTTTTGAAGAAACTGTTGCCTCGGGAGCTTCAGAACAAGACATTATTGAAAAAATAGATATTGGCGGCATTGCATTGATTCGTGCGGCAGCTAAAAACTTTAAAGATGTAATCATTGTTTCATCGCGCGACCAATACGATGATCTCAACCTCCTGCTGGATGAGAAAAATGGTGAAAGCTCAATTGATGACCGCAGAGCATTTGCGCGTAAAGCTTTTGCCACTTCGTCGCACTACGATTCGGCTATTTTTAATTATTTCAACGAAGGAATTACCGAAACAAACCGGGTGAGCCTGAACAATGGACAGGTACTTCGTTATGGCGAAAACTCACATCAGTCGGCAACCTTTTACAAATTCAACAATACTGAAAGTAAAACAACGTTAGCCAATGCCGAAGTTTTACAAGGCAAAGCACTTTCGTACAACAACATGTTGGATGCCGATGCTGCCTGGAAGTCAGCCAGCGATGCTTATCATGCCACCACCCATATCGATACGAAAGTTGCTGTTTCAGTTATCAAGCACTTAAATCCTTGCGGATTGGCCGTAACCGACGACATTCTGAAATCGTTGGATTTAGCCTGGGCAGGGGATCCGATTAGTGCCTTTGGATCGATCATTTGTTTCACTGATACCGTGACTGCGGAAGTGGCCTCGTGGTTTGGGAAAAAATTTGTGGAAATTATTATTGCTCCGGAGTTTACCCCCGGAGCACTCGAAATATTTAGTAAAAAGAAAAATCTTCGGTTACTGGTAACTCCTGTGAAAGCAGAAACCACCGGAGAAAAACTATACCGCTCAATTAGTGGTGGAATGCTGGTCCAGGATGAAGATGAAGGCATGGATAGCGAATTTAAAAATGTCACAAAAATTAAATTTGATGACAATAAATTAAATCTTGCCAAGTTTGGTATTACAGCGTGTAAACATTTGAAAAGTAATGCGATCGCAGTAGTCACCGAGAATTCAGATGGCTCTTTCTGGCTAACTGGTGCCGGTATGGGGCAACCCAACCGACTAGACAGTATGCGTCAGTTGACCATGCCCCGTTTTGACATGAAAGAAGGAATCAAGATTGAAGAGTCAGTCGTAATTTCTGATGCGTTCTTCCCTTTCAGAGACAGCATTGAAGCCGCCAACGAGTATGGTGTGAAATACATTGTTGAGCCGGGAGGCAGCATTAGAGATGACGAAGTGATTGAAGCTTGCGATGAATTTAGTATTGCCATGTTGTTTACCGGCAGACGACACTTTAAACATTAATACAAAATTCTGCTATTTGCAGAAATTAAGATACAGCTAGGAGAATAAATTATGGGATTGTTTTCATTTTTAACTCAGGAAATTGCAATTGACCTTGGGACGGCCAATACAATTATCATTCAAAATGATAAAATTGTGGTTGATGAACCGTCGATTGTAACGATTGACCTGAAAACAGAAAAGCTCGTTGCAATTGGTGAGAAAGCTCGCCAGATGCAGGGAAAAACACACGCCAACCTGAAAACGATCAGGCCGTTGCGCGATGGAGTAATTGCCGACTTTAATGCGGCAGAGCAGATGATTAGGGGCATGATCAAAATGATCAATCCAAAATCCCGGTTGTTCTCGCCTGCCTTGAAAATGGTCGTGTGTATTCCTTCAGGCTCTACGGAGGTTGAAATTCGTGCGGTACGTGACTCTTCGGAGCATGCGGGCGGACGTGAAGTTTACATGATTTATGAACCCATGGCTGCTGCTATCGGTATTGGATTGGATGTTGAAGCTCCAGAAGGTAGTATGATTGTTGATATCGGCGGTGGAACAACCGAGATTGCGGTGATTTCGTTGGGCGGAATTGTCACCAACAAATCAATTCGTATTGCCGGCGATGACCTGACTGCTGACATTATGGAGTACATGCGTCATCAACACAATATTAAAATTGGTGAACGAACAGCTGAAGAAATTAAAATCCACGTGGGGTCGGCATTGTCCCAACTGGAAGAGCCGCCAAACGATTACATCATTCAAGGGCCAAACCAAATGACAGCATTGCCTATTGAAGTTCCGGTTTCTTATCAGGAAATCTCACACTGTCTGGAAAAATCAATTTCTAAAATTGAAACAGCGATCCTTAGTGCGCTGGAACAAACCCCTCCGGAACTGTATTCTGATATTGTTTCAAAAGGAATTTACCTGGCTGGTGGTGGAGCCCTTCTTCGTGGACTGGACAAACGATTGACGGAAAAAATCAATATTCCATTTCACGTTGCAGAAGATCCACTGAGAGCAGTTGCCCGGGGAACTGGTATTGCACTTAAAAATGTTGATAAATTCTCTTTCCTGATCAGGTAATACCAGGTAGGGAGGGGCAAAACAAAACTTTACTGCTTAATGAGAAGTTTGCTCCAATTTCTTGCTCGAAATTCTTTTTTGTTTTTGTTTTTGGCACTCGAAGTTGTCTCAATGACACTGATTGTCAATTACAATAATTTCCAGCGAGTCAAATTTCTGAATTCAAGCAATCGGATATCGGCGTCGATTTATAAAACGACCGATGATTTTACCGCGTATTTTAAACTTCGAAAGGAAAACGAGGAACTGGCAAACGAAAATGCAAAGCTGCGTACAAAGCTCCAAAAACTGCAAGTAGCCGAAATTTTCGGTAGCATTGACACAACCAGAAAAGACACCACTTACCAGTTTATTCCTGCCCGGGTCATTAACAACTCGACAAATAAACAATACAACTACCTAACCATCGATAAAGGGGCATTGGATGGCATTGAGCCCGACATGGGGATTATTGGTCCGAAAGGGGTTGTGGGGCTTGTAACCAACGTGACCGATCATTACAGCTCGGGCCCCAGCTTACTAAACAAACGTTGGCGGGTTTCAGCAAAAATTAAGAAGAATGCCTATTTTGGCTCATTATCATGGGATGGCACCGACTATCAATATGCTCAGTTGAATGAAATTCCTTTCCATGTTGAATTGGCGAAAGGCGATACAATTATAACAAGTGGCTATTCTTCCATTTTTCCTGAAGGTATTTTACTGGGAGTAATCGATGATTTCAACCACAATAGTGGAGCCAACTTTTACCAAATCAAAATAAAACTGTCAAGCAACTTCAAAACCATTTCGAATGTTGAACTGGTTAAAAACAAACATATTAAAGAACAAGAAAAGCTGGAGATATTGAATAACAATGATTAGCGATCTTCTAAAATATACAAGTATGTTAGTGGTGCTGGTTCTTTTGCAAGTACTGCTCCTCAACAATATTCAATTTAGCGGGTATGTCAATCCATACATGTATGTTCTTTTCATCTTGCTATTACCCTTTGAAACGCCTCGTTATTTATTGCTTTTACTAGGATTTATGATTGGGCTATTGGTCGATGTTTTCAGCAACACGCCGGGGATGCACGCTTCTGCTGCAACCTTTATGGCCTTTTTACGCCCCTACACAATATCGCTCATTTCATCCCGCGATTCTATCGAAGTGAATATCCCACCTCGACTAAAAACAATGGGATTTGGCTGGTTTATGCGCTATACGCTCATTTTGGTGCTGGCTCACCACCTTTTTCTATTTTTTATTGAAGTTTTCTCAATGAGCGGTTTTTTACACACGTTAACCAGAAGTTTGTTAAGTACTGTGTTTACAGTAGTATTGATTGTCATCAGTCAGTTTTTGATTTTTAAGGAGTAAGATCGTGGACAATTATTCAAAACGAAAATACCTAATTGGAGCCATTTTTATTTTGGTCGCGTTGGTCTTCTCTGTGCGCTTATTTCGTCTTCAGGTTGTGAACAACGACTACAAACAATATGCAACACGAAATGTGCTTCGGCGCATAGTTACCTATCCGGCGCGTGGATTAATTTACGACCGAAACGGAGATTTATTGGTTTACAATAAAGCCTCGTACGACTTATTGGTAACCCCACGTGAAGTGTCAGCTTTCGATACAACTGCATTTTGTGAGATCTTAGAAATACAAAAAGAAGAACTGATTGCCGGCCTGGACAAAGCAAAAAAATACTCTCGTTATAAACCATCGGTAATCATCAAGCAACTTTCGCCTGAAAGTTATGCAGTGCTTCAGGAAAAGCTTTTTCGATTTCCGGGCTTTTTCGTTCAAACCCGTACACTGAGAGAATACCCGGAGAAAACAGCAGCTCACGTCCTTGGATACGTTGGAGAAGTGAACCGTTCGAAGATTCAGGAAGACCCTTATTACACGCAAGGAGACTACATTGGGATTACCGGGCTTGAGAAAGCTTATGAAGAAGAATTACGTGGGCAGAAAGGCGTTAATTTTCAACTTGTTGATGTACACAATCGGATTAAAGGAAACTACCGAGATGGCAAAAGTGATACTCTAGCAGTGCTGGGTAAAAATTTAATCACAACATTGGATGCTGATCTACAAGCTTATGCAGAGTATCTGATGGACAATAAAAAAGGGAGTGTTGTCGCTATTGAGCCGGCCACCGGAGAAGTACTGGCATTTTTGAGTGCCCCAACCTACGACCCTTCATTATTGGTGGGGCGGGCACGTGGTACGAATTATCAAAAACTGGCGCAAGACACACTCAAACCTATTTTTAACCGGGCCATCCGAGCTGCCTATCCTCCCGGATCAACCTTTAAACTGTTTAATGCTTTAATTGCACTTCAGGAAAATACGATTAATCTTCAAACCCAGTTCAGTTGTAACGGTCCGTTATCCCGTCCAATTCGGTGTACACACAATCATCTTTCACCAATAAGTGTTCGTAATGCAATTCGGGAATCCTGCAATCCATTTTTCTGGAACACCTTTAATTCAATTATGCGGAAATATCCGCGTGCTGATGAAGGATACAAAGTATGGAGAGAACATTTGATAAGCTGTGGACTGAGCCAACGACTTGGAACTGAACTGAGCAATGAGCTACCCGGAAATATCCCGGAGGTTGGATATTATAACCATTACTATGGCGAAGGCCACTGGAATGGACTAACCATCCGTTCGATGGCTATTGGGCAGGGAGAACTTCTGATTACGCCCTTTCAACTGGCCAACATGGCTGCAACTATTGCCAATCGGGGATATTACATTACCCCTCATTTTGTAAAATCAGTATGGAGTATTGAAGATGAACCCAAGGATCAGAATTTTGAACGCCATGTAACAACGATCGATCCGGAGCATTTTGAGGTCGTAACAGAAGGGATGCAGGCTGTTGTTGAAGAAAGTAACACCCGATATTATTCCAAGCTCGACAGCATAATTATTTGTGGAAAAACAGGAACAGTTCAGAATCCTCACGGTTCTGACCACTCCGTATTCATCGCATTTGCTCCAAAGGAAGATCCTCAAATAGCTATTTCGGTGTATGTTGAAAATGGAGTGTGGGGTGCTCGTTATGCGGCCCCCATTGCCAGTCTGATCATTGAAAAATACTTAAATGACAGTATTGCTCCACGCCGGATCTCAATAGAAACCCGAATGCATGAAGCGAATTTATTAAACTCATTTCAACCCAAATAATAAGGTGGCAAGAAGAAATAACATATGGGCAAGCTTGGACTGGATGACAATTGGAATCTACCTGATTCTGGTATTATTGGGCTGGATTAGTATTTATGCCGCTGTTTATAATGATGAGCACAGTAGTATTTTGGACATGAGCCAACGCTATGGGAAGCAGCTTATTTGGATTACAGCAGCGCTCGTTATTGCGTTCACATTAATTATAATCGACAGTAAGTTCTATGTGTTTTTTGCCTACGCATTCTATGGGATTACCATCCTACTGCTTATTGGCGTGCTCATTTTTGGTACCAAAGTAAAAGGAGCAACTTCGTGGTTTCAGGTCGGAGGAATAGCCATACAACCGGCTGAGTTTGTTAAGTTCACGACCGCTCTTGCGCTTGCAAAATACCTGAGCACCTACAATTTCAAAATGCATAAGTTTAAGTCCTACCTTACAATCGGGCTTATCTTGCTCATGCCAGTCGCGCTCATATTCTTACAAAATGACACCGGGTCGGCACTGGTTATCAGTGTCTTTTTACTGGTATTGTTTCGCGAAGGGCTCTCCGGATCGATCCTTTTTATTGGACTCGTCATTGCACTGGTGTTCATATTCACACTGGTTCTTTCGCCATTGCATACCATTATCATTTTAAGTATTGCAGCATTAGTTCTGCATTATTTTATGCGGCAAAAGCCTATCGAAACACTAAAAGTAGCAGGTATTTTCTCGAGTCTGGCAGCTTCCTTTATCTTTGGAGGAAGTCTGTTTAAAACAGGAATACCTTCGGTACAGTGGCTGCTTTATGCAACAATCATTTCATCGCTTATTTTTGCGGTTTTTGCTTTTCGACAACATCTTTATAATCTGCTGCTTGTTTTGTCCATCTATATCGGATTAACATTTTTTACTTTTTCTGTCGATTACGTTCTCAACAATATCCTTGAACCCCATCAACAAAGCCGAATTAATGAATTATTTGGGATCGAATCAGACCCATTGGGGGTCGGATATAATGTCAATCAATCGAAAATTGCAATTGGTTCGGGTGGCCTGACCGGAAAAGGATTTTTGAACGGCACACAAACCAAGTTTGATTTTGTCCCGGAACAAAGTACCGACTTTATCTTCTGCACTGTTGGTGAAGAATGGGGTTTTATAGGGACAACGCTGGTTGTTGGGCTATTCCTGCTTTTACTGCTCCGGCTAATTTACCTGGCAGAACGACAACGATCAACCTTTAGCCGGGTGTATGGTTATGGTGTAGCCTGCATTATATTCTTTCACTTAGCCATTAATGTGGGAATGACAATTGGACTTGCTCCCGTTATTGGTATTCCTCTGCCATTTTTTAGCTATGGAGGTTCGTCTCTCTGGTCATTTACCATCTTAGTGTTTATCTTTTTACGATTAGATGCCAGCCGGGCGGAGAAACTTAGTCACTAACTATTTGGGGGGAGTTTCCGTGTTTATTATTTTTGAGGTTTATCAATCTCGATCTCATAATTTGTTTCAACAAACTCAATAAGCTCAACAAAAAATCCTTCAAATTCAGTTTTGATCAACGCATAATCCTGCTTTAAAACTTCTATCGCAAAATCAGCTTCCTCAGGCAAACTGGTGCGACGTCCCATAATAGCAAGCGATTGCCAAATTCCATCCAGACCAGCATAAGATTCCAATCGTTTATGCTGAATCAGAAAGGGTAGAAACATCTTTACACGAAGCGGAAGAATCGAAAAATTTGAGAGCAAAACAGCATGCACGTGCTTGGAAAATTGGCGCAAAGGATCGTTGGAATACTGCTGCCAGTTTGTCGCCAAAAAATGATCAAAAATAACATCGGTAACAATACCTGAATATCGTCCGTAATTTGCACGAAAGCGGCTAGCACAAGCTTTCACCATTGGATGCCGATCAGTAAACCAATCGATTTGGCGGTGCAATAATACACCCTTTTGAACGGCCAATGGAAACTGCTGGTATTGCTTTCCCTTTACATAGTCGCCTATAAAATTGCCAACCATAATTGATTCGTCTTCACCCGACAAGTACAAATGTGCCAAATAATTCATACCCGAAATTACCCATTTTAATTTAGAAGACTTGGTTTCACTTCAAAAAGTAAACCTACAACTACGTTGAAGATGAAAATACATACCTCTCTACTGAGATATAAACAACTATTGATCAGAATTACAGCCTCCTAACTTTTGATTCTGCCTTTTTTTGATAATCGTGCTTTACTTACTGAAATAATAAACACTCCGGCTACTGAAAGAATACCTCCAACAAGTTGATGTGGCAAGGGCAAAGTATGAAAATAAAGGAAGCTTGCGATTAGAACACAAACCCCTTTCAGGCTTTGGACTACGCTCGACTTGGAAACTTCGATATAACGAAACGAATAGTAAATAAACATGATTGCTAAAAAAGGCCCTAGCGTAGCACCAATAGCAATATTAACCAGCGCTTTAACCGGTATAACAAGCGATTGTTTGTATACCAACAACATGGCTACAGAAAAAATAAACAACCACAACGCCCGGTTTGTAATCAGCAACTCGGGACTCATCTTTTTCACATTCACTTTGACTACCATCGATGCGGTGGCTGCAAAAAAAGAATTGATTAAAACAATTCCGGCTCCAGGAATAAAAAAGTCGGACAGGGTTGTTCCGCCTTGGTAACTGATAATAAAAGCTCCGATTAATGCTAAAATAGCACCAAAAGATTCCACCCAGGTGAAACGTTCGCGTAAAAAAACAATGCCCATGCCCGTAAGAATAACCGGAAATAAATTTCCGATGAATGAAGTAACCGCCGGGTCGGGTATAATCTGTATCGATAAAAAGAAAGACGCAGTCGTAAGAATTTCGAGCACACCAAGCAAAGCCAAAATACGCCACTGGCGTCTGGTTAATTTTGGAATGGCTCGGTGCCTGCCTGTTTTAAGTAACCATGCAGCACTTAAAACGAATGCAACGAAGAACCAATAGACACCAAACTGAGCCAGATGAACTTCGTTTAGAGCAGCTTTACTAAATATGTAAATACTAGAAAAAGTAACCGTAGCAATTGCGGCAAAAAAGTATCCCTTAAAGCGATCCGATTTCATGCCGCAAAGATAGGAAAGTGATTTCACTTGCTGACTGCTTCCGAACGATAATCAGTACAACAGGATCACCTCGCTCAACAACAACAGAATAAGCGATCATTGCCAATAAAAAAACCAATGAGCGACTTCAGTCATTCACAGTAATATCATGCAGAAATGCTGCATCGTGAATCAACTTTTGTTCTGGTTTTACAATACCCAGATTTACCCACGGTTCAATCTGGTATTCAGCATCTTTTACAATCATGTGTTTGGACTTTTGATCTTTAATCAACATGTCGGCATTTTTACTTTTGATGTCTTTATAATTCCGCTGGCTATCGCCAACAACCGATAGCCGGCTGTCAAATCGCAAAACGTTTTCCTGATTAACTAAAATTTCGACCCACTGATTTGTTCCCTGCAAACGAAGTTCTCCATCAACCAAACCATAACTGACTTCATTATAATCATCAACTACCTTTACATCATACTCCATTGGGTTTGATTGCAGGTAATTGACGTAACTCAGATATTTGCGCTTATCAGGTGTAGTTGACCAAGCAGCATAACGTACAGCACCGGATTCGGAGCCAATATAAAGTATCCCACTTTGAAGTGCTAAAACGAGGTGGTCTTTTTGCTGAAACTTAATTTTATAGCACAACTCACCACCATTCGGCACAAGTCCAATCTGCTCATAGTCAAACTTGTCACTCGATTCCAAAGTCCAGAAGTCGGGAGAAGTGGCAACAATATCGGCTTTTAACGGATAAAAAGTACTACGATGATTCGGCTTCAACATCATCAACCGATGTCCGGTTTTATCTTCCATGTTTTTAAACTTCACCGTTTCGAAACGAATAGCAGATTCTGCTCCCGGATACTTTCCACAAGAGTAATTAAGCGCCATTTCGTAAATGCCGTAAACATCCTGATCAATGGATACTGTTTCTCGATTGTACCCTTGAAAACTTTTCCCGGAAGCATACCAATTGCGCGATTCGCGGATAGCTTTGCGAACGATTGACAATGGTTTTTCCGCTTGTGCTTTTTGAACCACTGCCGATTTTACCAATTCGATGTGCCAAGTTGAATCGATACTTGCTGGAACGACCAGCGTTTTCATCTGGTAGCCCGGACTTGAAACGACAATCTGCCGGGATTCATTCAACCGATCAGCCGAAAGGAAAAACTCCCCTTCGCTATTTGTAGATTCATGGTAATATGGTTTTGGTTGACTGAGATCGGCAAATGAAATTGGACTACCACTATCCCTATCAGTAACAATACCGGAATACAAACGAAGATTTTGATAGCGGTTAACACCTGTTGGTGCCACATTCTTCTTTTTTTCTGCAGTCAGCGGCGCCGCAACCGCTTCCTTCAAATCATTTTGATTTTCATAGGTGAACGTGCCCGATCCGCTAATTCCATCGGCATTAATCCCCTGAACCTGTATGGCGAAGCTCTCCAATTCAGGCTTCGAGTTGATTGAAAAATGAGCCCTTCCCAGGCTATCGGTTACTAATTGTGGTTGCCAATAGATCGTTTTACGCGATAGTACAGCAAAATCGGAGTTGTTTTTGGTCTGGTACTTTGGCACATAAAACTCTCGCTCCGGAGTCAAGCCATTTATGTATAGTGTTTGCAACCCTTTTGTTCGTTTGTAGAATATGCCACCTTTCGACTTGGTTGTAATAAACAAGAACGAAGGAGGGGCACTGGTTCTCTGCATTTGTTCCATTAATTCCATTTGGTTGGGAAATAGATTAGAGCTTCCTTCTAAACCATCAACCAAATCTTGTCGTCCAAGTTCGATGCTCACGTCCGTAAAAACATCCATAAATGACATACTAATGTCGTAATTTTTAGGTTTTGCAATAAAATTGATTGACTCAATTTCTCCGGGGTTCATATAACTCAAAAAATCGTATAACGGAACATTCCCATTGTTCAAGAAGTCATCATCCACAAAAATATACAAGTAACCATCGGGGTTTTCCGGAATATTAAAATAAACAGCAGGTGCCCCTATTGCAAAAGTATCGCCCCCTATATTCTCAATATCTGATGGATCAGCAATAACCAAATTGCTATTCTTGGCTAATCCCCGCTGATAAGGCTGCTGTCTGATTTTAAGGCCAGGAATCTGATCTGCCAATAAGTCCCAGAGGCTGGAATACCAGGCTTTCTCTTCTGTTAGTTTCTTCAGCTGTGCCGACTCAATTACCACATCTGGCTGGCCACTTTGACTGATCATTGAATCGCGCCGATTCAGAAACTTTGAGCGAGCTTCTACTTCTTCAATCATAAAGGTGTCTTTCCCCGGGAAATAATAATTATCAATTCTTGGTTTCCGAATAGTGGCTGGTTTAGCAGCTACAGCTGATGGCTGGTTTTTAACTTTAGTCTGCACCACTTTTTTCGATGCTGGTAAGTTTAGCACCAAAGGCGATGATTTACCTTTCGTAATTTTATCGAAGCCAATTGAATTAAGATGAAGCTGCTCCAAATTTGTATTAAGATCGATAAGGTAATCTTTTTGTTGAGCCCATCGGTTTTTGGTTTGTATCGTTAAACTCGCCGAATCAGCAAATTCAGGCAAGTAAAATCCGAATTCCCCCTTGTCGTTCGTATAGGCCTTATCAACATGCATCATCTTGCTATTTTGTAAAATAATACTGACCTCAAAGTTTTTAGGAACAGGCTTACCTGTTAGCTTTCGGTAAATTTTCCCATCAAGGTAAATTCCCTTCTCCACTTCATATGGTTTAGTCTCACCCATATAACTGGCAACATCAACCCAGTTAAAGCGTCGCCAGCCATAAGTAAGCAACATCAGATCAAGCTTGCGATCATGTTTAGGATCAGAAGAGTTAAATAGATCCGTATTGGTAAAAACCTCTCCTCGCAAATCGGACGAAAGCAACAGGTAATTACGTATATTTTCCAATGAGTCGAGCGACCTTTCTATGTTGGTATTCCAAGCTAACACCGAAAAATTCCCTTGAACCGGGCTTCCATCATTTTGACTAGCCAGCAAGGTAAAATTGATGGGAGAGCTCCTTTTTGTATTTACGAGTTCCTTTGTCAGTTTAAACTGAATGGCGCCGCCGCTATCGTGATAAACCAACCGCTCAGCACGAGGAATTCGATTGATAAACAGAGTGAACGTTAATATCCCTTCCGGGAAATCCTGAGTTGGCACGCTCAACTTAAGTCTACTATTCTTGAGAATGCCTTGTCCCATAAATTTGATACTGCCTCTACAATGACCAACCAAGTAGTAATTTACATTTTCATTTCCGCTTTTTAAAACCGTAAAAGTGATACTATCCTGATTTTGTCCGGTAAGCTGTAGACTGTATCCATCCGCTCTAACCTCGGGAATATCATACTTAAAAACGGAATCTCGATAGTTGATTTTTGCGACATACTCCTGCCCTGCTTCGGGGACTATTTTAAGACCTCCTGCACCTTGATATTCACTGGTAAACCGCGCAATAAGCTGTGCATCTTCGTCGATTAACTCACCAGCAATATCAATCGGATTTCCGTCGGTACCAACACACCGAAAAGCCAGTAGGTTTTCTTGTCCGGCAACCAATTCGCCTCCTTCAGGTAGAAACTGCAAATCAGGCTTTTGTACCGACAGCTTAATCCGATATTTTTCACTCATCACAGCTTTTCCATCTGGCTTAACTGATAGCAATGCAACCGGCAGTTTTAGGGAGTCGGGTACAAAAAAACTAAAACTGCCTTCATTGTTGGTAATCGGGCAAGCTGCTCCCAGCATTGAGCCACGAGCTAATTGCAGCATTACATTAACGTCTTCATTCAATTCCCGTCCGTTACGACTGTGAGCATACATTTTTATAAAAACCGAATCGCCATTGGCGAAAGGGATAACCCTGGAACTAAACTCCCAATCGGTTTGAAGCTCAGTTTTGTGAATCAATTCAATGGGTTTTTGAAAAAGAAAATCGTTGGAGAAGTTTTGCATATAGTTGGTGTATGCCAACAATTTATACTGTCCGGAAGAAAGTTCGCTATCCAATGTAAGAGCCCCATCTGAAAATCCATTTTCGAGCGAAAACATTTGATGGCTGATTAACTTATTGTCGGGCGAAATTAAATCGACATAGTACAAATATTCAGCACCAAGCGGTTTGTGATTGATTGCATTCATCAAGCTGATTTTAAACCAGATAGTGTCGCCAGGAGAATACTGATTTGAATTCGTCTGAACGTAAATTTTTTCCTGAATATTCCCTAGAATATATTGATTGAGTTGGGTATTAACCTGCCTCAGGAAGTCAGTTTGAGAATAAACATGTGCCCCGAAAAAAAGGATCATGCACAACAACAAGATCAGTTTAGATTTCATGTAACAGTTTTTTTAGTTTGGCAATACGAATCAGAGCATTAAAATAGTAACTATTTATTTAAATAGATCAATTAATATCTAGTTTTTTCTGTATAGGCATCAAAAAAACAACAACTCTGAACGACGGCATCAAACAACCTCCCTTAACATAGAAACAATCCATCCTTAAACACAAAATGACCATGCCGATAATCCAAAACAGAGAACATCAACAACAGATGTATTTGTATTATAAAATCGATGCAGCAATCAAAAAGAAACCCCGGCAAAACCGGGGTTCAATTTCTATGAAAACTATTTATCCTGTTTGATTTAGTATCCAGGATTTTGATCGTACAAGCCTTCTTTTACATCCAGCTGATCTTGGTGGATTGCATAAATAATATCATTAGCAACAACAGTATTAATTTTATCGGCATCATCTTCAGATGCAGCCCATGCATTCATAACGTCGATTGCTTTACCCGAGCGTACCAAATCATGCCAGCGTAAACCCTCGGCCATAAATTCCTTGCGACGCTCTTCAAGTAACATATCCATGTCGACATTTGAAACCGGATCTACTCCGGCTCTTTCTCTTACCTGATTTACAATGCCATCGATTTCGGACTGACTCCCTCCGGTTCTCAGCAGCACTTCTGCTTTCATCATTAATACGTCAGTATATCGAATGACCGGGAAGTTGATCCCCCAGTTAAATCGGTCAGCGGGAATATGGTTTAAACTAACGAACTTCTGATACTGTGGGTTATCCACAGGGTTCCCATTTTCATCAACATAACTCATGAGAATTGAAAAATCATCTCTCACATCTCCCTCTTCGCACGATGCAATCAAATCATCAGATGGATCAATACCTCCGGTTCCATCGTTAGGAACACCTCCAGCAAATGGAAGGTTTATTTTAGCCCAACTCTCTAAATACATTAGCGTAGGTAGAATTGTTCCGATTCCTCTATCCCCAGTTGCTCCATCATTGATTGCCTGAATATCGAAAACAATGTCTGGATTATTTTCATTGTCATAGTCAAAAATAGAGGCGTAATCATCAACCCATCCATAATTAGGATTTGAGATCACCTGATTCAGCAAGGTCAACGCATCACCATATTTGTCTAAACCCATTCCCGGACCATCAATTCCATAATCAGGACCAGACATGGTTAAATAGGCACGAGCCAATAAAGCCTGTGCAGCACCCGACGTCACTTTTCCTGTCATGCTGGTTGGATAACTTGAAGGAAGGCTACTTATTGCATCTATCAAGTCCTGTTCGATCAAAGTATAAACATCAGAAACAGGTGCACGCCCAATTTCCAATGCCTCAGTAGGAGAATATGGCTCATCAAAAATAGGCACCCGCCCAAAGAAACGAACCAGATCAAGATAATTTAAAGCACGTAGAAACTTTGCTTCACCAATCATCCGATCTCTTGTATCACTATCCGGCACTTTACCTTCATCAATATTGTCAATTACCATATTGGCTAGATAAATCACCCGGTAGCAGGAGTTCCAAGCATCGCTCATAAGTGAGTTAGACTGAAGAGTCCGTTCAAAATTATTTATGGGATTCCACAAGCGCACTCCCGTACCTACTGAATATACGTTATCACTTCTTACTTCAGATAAATACAATTGATTCGTAGAATAATCTCCCAAGGCGTTATAAGCACCATTAATTGCTAATTCGAAGTCTTCTGTATTATTATAAAAATTTGCGGCACTAGGATCCGATATTGGAGCTAGATTAAGATCATCTTCGCAAGCTGTAAAAACAAGCGTTAGACCTATAATTATTAAATATATCTTTTTCATAACGATTTCTACTTTTTAGCTGTTAAAATTTCACATTAAGTCCAAATACCATTGATTTTGACAGCGGGAAGGCTCCATAATCATCACCATTATTATTTACTGCCTCAGGATTAAAGCCTCCATCGTACTTATCAGCACCAAACCAGTTTTCAGCAGTTACATAAATCCGTGCACCAGTTATTACACTTGAGCGAATATGACGGCCTAAATCATAGCCTAATGTGATGTTTCTAATTCTCCAATAGTCATTTTCATACAACCAATCCGTATTTTTAATACGCCCGAAAACAGAAGGAGATTTTCTTGTTTTACCTGCTACATCAGCTTCAGTATATACTTTGCCTTCTTCCCACTTAACACGGTCGCGAGCCAATCCTAAAGTATTCTCAGAACTACCTTGTCCGGTCCGGTACATCGCCCGGCCAAAAGTAGAATAAATGACTCCCCCCCATTGACCTTGAAGTAGAATAGACAGGTCAAATCCCTTATATGAAAAGTTATTGGTTACACCCCAAACATAGTCTGGGCTAGGGTGGCCTGAATAGACACGATCATCAGCATCGATTTTACCATCGGCCTGATCGGGAACTCCATCACCATTTGAATCGATAGTCAGTTGGTCAACGTACTTGGGATCACCTGCTTGCTGATTCCCATACAGAGCAGTACCGTTATCAATATCAGCTGAAGTTAGCAAACCATCTTGTTGAACGACATAAAGCGTATACATTGGTTTGCCAACCTCTAGTATGTTGTGGGTGATATCATAAGCTCCCCCTAAAATGGGTGTATTATTTGGTCCCAATTTCTTAACTTCATTGCTATTGTGACTCAGATTAAGCATTGTTTGCCACTTAAATTCGCCAACCATATTCCGAGATGTAATTTCGAACTCCCAACCTTTATTTAACACTTCACCGATATTTGTAAGTGCTCTGCTAAATCCACTGGCAGTTGGCACAGGAATATTAAGTAATAAATCAGTATTACGTTTAGTATAATAGTCAACCGAAGAACTAATACGATTTGACAGAACACTGAAATCTAAACCTATATCGACAGTTTCCGATGTTTCCCAACTTAAATCAGGGTTTGCAAAGTTTGAAGAAACCATACCATTAACCAGATTTCCGTTGTAGCTGTAGTTTGCAAAATCAAGCCTGGCAATGTGTTCATAGTTTCCAACTCCGTTATTACCTGCAAGTCCCCAACTGGCTCTCAGTTTCAAATTATCGAATAAGCTAACATTGTCCATGAAGCTTTCCTCTGTAATCCGCCAACCAAGCGATACTGAAGGGAAAATACCCCATTTGGTATTATCTCCGAATTTTGAAGAACCATCTCGACGAATACTTGCCTGTAGCAAATATTTGCTTTTGTAGTTATATTGAGCTCTTCCAAAATAAGATATCAGGATATTCTCAGCTTCTTCAGAAGTACCACTAGTACTCGATGCTGCATTTAATGTAGGAATCGCATCAGATGCAAAACCGGTACCACTAATGCTATAAGTTGCAAGCTTGAATTTACTGTATGAATAACCTGCTAATAAGCCAATTGTATGATTTCCCGCAATTGTTCTATTGTACGTTAGTGTATTTTCGTTTACAAAGTTTGAACGGTTATAACCCGAACGGCTACCACTTGCAGTCCTATTCCGAGTAACAAACGAAGGAGTGAAGCGAGTTGCCTCGTTGTTGTGAATATCAAAGTTCAAGTTTATTTTTGCTTTTAAACCATCTACTAGTTGGTACTCAACAAATGCAGTCGTAATATTCCGAAACGTTTGGTTCACACGGTCTACATTCATTGCCTCCGCAATTGGACTTACACGAGAGGTACCCCATGCGTACTGTGTGTTATCACCAACATTAACACCTAAAGCTCCGGTAGACGATTCCACCACAGGGTTCATTCCCACTACAATGTGTGTTATCGCATCTTTACCTTCCACACCGGGGTCTTCTTCCTCACTGTATGAAGGAGCGATGTTCAATCCAAACCGTAAGTTTTCATTTGGGGTAACCTCAACATTTGCACGTGCACTGTAGCGCTTATAGCCTACACCTACTGCAACCCCTTCCTGATCAAGATAATCTCCAGAAACGTAATATTTAACAGCATCAGTACCGCCATTAGCTGATAACTGATAACTCTGTACCATTCCCTTTCTGAAGAACAAGTCTTGCCAATCCACATAATCCAACCCCGGATGTCCTTCTTCCAGCCAGCGATCATCCCACATATATTTTGTATTGTATTTTCCTGCTTCTAATCCAAGCAACTCTCTTCTTTCTGCATTTGATTGAGATGAAGTTGCTCCTAAATCTGAGGCATGGTCGCGAACCCAGAAATAGTTCATATGCTCAATCTGACGATCTACCCACTCTTCGGAGTTTAAAACATCTAACTTCTTAGCTGTTTCATTCCATCCAACATAGGTATTAAACGATATCTGTGGTTTTCCTGATTTTCCCTTTTTGGTGGTAATGATAACAACACCATTAGATCCACGCGAACCATAAATCGAAGCTGCCGCAGCATCTTTCAATACCTGAATGGACTCGATATCATTTGGGTTAAGGTTAGTTAACGGATTACCTCCCGAAAAGCTACCGCTTGATGATTGTGGTGAAACTTCCATTGGGAAACCATCGACAACGTAAAGTGGTTCGTTGTTCGCACTAATTGAACCGGTACCACGAACCTGAATACTAAATCCTTTTCCGGGCAAACCACTGGTTTGTTTTACGCGAACCCCCGACATTTGACCAATCAAAGCCTGGTCTACTTTGTTTACCGGACGCTCATTCAGTTTTTCGGCATCCATTGTTGCCACCGAGTTAATGATGTCGGCCTTCCGTTGGGTACCGTATCCAACCACAACAACCTCGTCAATCCCAAGAGTTTCTTCTTTCAAGCTTATGTTTATTGTTGATCTATTGGTTACTGCAACTTCCTGTGGCTGCATTCCCACAAATGAAAAAACCAAGACTGCGCCCTCCGAAACGCTCAACGTATAATTCCCACCAAAATCAGTTACGACGCCGTTTGAAGTTCCTTTCTCGATAACTGTAACACCAGGCAATGGCATTCCTGATTTATCCGTTACCCTACCCGAAATTTGCGAAGGCTGTACTGTTTCTGTCTTACTGGGAGTAATCACGATGAGATTATTTTTCATAATCTTATAAGTGATGCTTTTGCCATCAAATAATTCGTTAAGAATTTCATCAACGTTTGCATCATTAAAATCGATGGTTACTTTTCGGCTTAAATCAGTAAACTCATCATTGTAGAGGAAATGGAATTGACTTTGTTCTTCAATTTCAACAAGTACATCCTTTACAGTCTTCTCAGTAAGTTTAATATTAAACTTCGCATTTTGAGAATACGTACTTGCACTAACATGAAAAATCGTCAAGAATAAAAATAACGTTGTCAGTTTCATAGTCAGTAAAAATGTTTTTAACCTTCTCTTCATCCAGAAAGAGGGGTTCTTCTGTTTTTTTTTCATAATTTCACTTTGTTAATAGTTAAACAAATTCTTTGGGACTGACCGCCAAGAAAATCCCAAAGGGTTTAATTAAAGACTGGTAGAAATGGGAGATTCCTCTCCCATTTCTCTTTTATTATATTCTTAGTTCATTTGGTTTAATTCATAAGCGATTTATAGTCATTTTCTAATCGTTTGTCCAAAGTCAAAACGACTTCTTTATTTATTATTTTATAATTGATTGGTACCGTTAAGCGAACAGCGTTTAAAAGCTGTCCTAAAGTTTGTTGATCAATTGAACCAGAGATTTTATATTTATTCAATTCCGCATCCATCACATACACTCGCACGTCATAACGCCGCTCAAGCTTCTTCACAAAATCGGCAAGACTCTCTCGTTCAAAAATCCACCTCTCGCTTCTCCACGAAGTGTATATCGTTGTGTTTACATCCTTTGAAAGAATAATATCAACGGTTTTGATGTCAGAAAACGGAACTGTCTGAATTTCGTCAGGATTAGTTAAACTGTATATTATATGCGCAGAATTTCGTATAAATGTTGCCTTTTCATTCGGGGTCAAGCGAATAGTTTGCTTTCCTTCTGTCACATCAATAATTCCTTCAATCAACGTCGCCTCCACTTCCTTTTCGTCAGGGTAAGCTTTCACATTAAACGCTGTACCAACAGCCTTAACCTGAAGACCACCCGCCTCAACTAAAAATGGAAGCTTTTTATTTTTTGCAACTTCAAAATAACCTTCTCCAATTAAAGCAACCTGACGATTCGTTTTATTGTATCCTTGAGAATAAACCAATTTACTCCCTGCATTTAGCCAAACTTTTGTACCATCGGCTAAGCTCATATTGATTTTTGCTCCCATCGGAACTTCAACCTCATACTTATTGATACCTGATGTTGTTTGATTGAAATTATTGGCTGTAATAATATAAGTACCAACTGAACCAATTAAAAGGGCAAAGACAACAATAGCAGCAACTTTCCAAATTGCATTCTGATTGGTTAAGGATAAAACCCGGGGCATTCGTTTCGTTTTTGAATTGATGCGATCCTGAATTTTTTGATAGCGTCGTTCAATTTCAAATGAAGCATCTGATTTAATCACCCCGACAGCGATCCACGTATCCCGCATCTTTTTGTAGTGTTCAAAATTGGCTTCATCTTTAAGCCAATTCCAAACCTCTTGTTGTTCTTCGGAAGAGGCTGCGCCTTGCAAACATTTCAAAATTAATTCATCCATGAAGTATTGAATCTTTGCCATTCAAAAAACATGACAACTTCATCGATCAATGAGGTGACAAAGAATTTCATTTTCTTATAAAAAGAAGTATCAAGAAGTCTTTCATGTCATCACGGACGCGTTTTAATCCTCTCAATAACTGAGTCTTAACAGTATTCACCGACACACCTAGTTTTTCTGAAATTTCTTTATTAGATAAGTCCTCCAACCGACTCATCGTGAACACTCTACGACATTGCTCCGGTAGTTTTTGAATCGATTTATCCAAGCTCTCCTGAAATTCTTTGTCAATTAATGTTTCTAAAGGAAAGGAAGAAATAGATTGTTGGAATTCAGGAGATGGTTGATGAAAAATAAAAAACTTTTCGTATTTATCTCTTACTTTTTTGTGTTTTAAGTAATTCACGCAATGATTATAAATCATCCGGAATAAGTATGATTTAGGAGAACCATGCAGTTCAATTGATTTTCTTTTATCCCAAATCTGAACAAATGTATCTTCAACTATTTCTTCTGCATTATTCCCGTCCTTAATTATTTGAGCAGCATAATTGTATAAAATCTGAAAATAGGATTTAAAGAAATATTCAAAAGCCAGTTCATCTCCTGCTTTGAGTTGACTAAATATTTCCTTTTCATCCTTTTTCATATTATATCCGTCTATCAGAGTTTCTAGAATAAGTGATTTTCATAAGAACGGGGAATAAGACATTATCCGGCAAAACTTCATCAAACAGATAGGTGTTTGCCAGATAATGCACAAGTAAGAGAATAAATTCAAAATTAGTCTGCCATTTTGTACACTTCGCTCCCTGCCAATAAATAACAACCTAAGCCATAATCTTCAAAATCGGGCATACTATCGTACGTTACGGGTTGTCCGTCGGCAGGTTCTTTGCCGGTTCCTTGCACGTAACCCAGGAATCCATTAGGATGAACAGCTTCTGTTGCCATAGCATTCCAGGCTTTGGCAATAATTGGCTTGTACTTGCTTTCTTTCAATAAACCATTATTCACGCCCCAGGCCATTCCATAAACAAATAAGGCAGTTCCGGTTGTTTCTTTCCCTCCAAAATGAGTTGCATCGTGCAAACTTACATTCCAGAAACCATCTTTACGCTGGATTGGAACAAGTGCCTCAATCATCTTATGAAAGGTATCGAGGTATTCATCACGATGTGGATCGTCTGCCGGTAAAATTTCCAATACACGAACCAACGCAGCCACTACCCAGCCATTTCCGCGCGACCAATAACAATCTTCACCATTCGGTTCTTTGTAAGGAGGCATAAAATCTTTATCGCGCCACCAAAGATTATCCTCAGGATTCCAAAAGCCTTGTTGTTCCTTCGAATCCATGTACATTTCGTACATACGTTCGGAGTAACTTTGATCACCGGTAATTACACTAAGCTGGGCAAAAACCGGCATGGCCATTTGTAAAGCATCAATCCAGGTCCAGTCATCTGTCTTCTCAGTATCCATCATCAAATCAATCGATTTTTTGATATCTTCTATTCGCTCTGGTTTCGAATCCATCATATATAAATCCAGATAAGTTTGCCCACAGCAATGATTGTCGGCATGGCGGGTTTCAATACCGTTGCGCAATCCCCATTTGTGTGCTTCACCCCAACTAACGGCGTAATCGTAATAAGCTTTATCAGGCTTTAACGCATATAGTGCCATTAAACCTTCGTAGTAAACCGCTCGGGTCCAAATATTACTGGGACGTTCTTTATTGGTTATGATAGACTTACCGGTATCAGGCCACTTATTCATAAAATAGGCATTGGTCAGTATCATTTTATCCATCACCTTGTCTTTTGATGGAAAGTTTTCAGCATTGACCTGCATTGAGCAGAGCATTGCAATCGACATTAGAAAAATTAGCGTTGCTTTCATTTTATCTCTTTTTTAATTTTACATCTTTATCTTCTATCCCAATTAATTATAATCTACTTGCTTTTACTAATTCAGGACCATCTCTAATTACCATCTGGTTTAAGAACCTGCTTCGCTGGACTTTCAGGCCAGAAAAAGGTTGCCCAATCATCTGGCTTTTGGGGATCAAAGCCGTTAAAATCGTCGACAATATAGTTTGCCAACTCCATCTCATTATCCATAATTCCCTGCACCACGCATTTGGCTAATTCATAAGCTCCATAAGGGTTGAAGTGTGTATTATCAGCCAGTGGTTTATTCTGGCGCGGATAAGTATTTGCAGGGTAATGCACAAAAGCCTTTTTCGAATTTTCGACACCCAAGGTTTCATAAAGCTGTTTGCTCATGGCATTTAAATCGACCAATGGTAGGTTCTCCGCTTTTGCCAGTTGGCGCATAGCCTCGGGGTACTCTTCCAAGGTATTCACAATTTCGCCCTGCTCGTTGAATTTCCGGCGGTTGGTTGAAGTCACCAACACAGGATGAGCGCCCCGCTTTCGAGCTTCGTTAATAAAGTAGCGTAACTCATCTTGGTAAGTCGTAAAGGGCTCCACATGATTACCTCCGGGCTTCTGGTCGTTGTGTGCAAATTCCATAAACAGGTAATCACCCGCCTTCATCACACTAAGTATTTTTTTCAGTCGATTTTCGCGACGGAAAGCTTTGAGCGTTTCTCCCGACTCGGCAAAATTGGCAACCACAATCTCCGGCTTGAGGAAGCGGGGGAACATTTGTCCCCACGAAGCCCACGGCTCATTTTCCTGATCGACCACCGTAGAGTTTCCAGCTAAAAATATAACAGGTAAATCGTTTGCTTCTTCAATTTGAATGGAAGAGACACATGGCCTTCCACCTCCAAATTCCAGTGTTAGCTGGTTATCCCAGTTCAGGTAAAACATTTCTCGTGATTTCCTCCTCACATTCAGGCTGTCGTTTATTCTGGGAGTGCGAACATCCACTATAATCGTCTTCGTAACCACTTGCCCTTTTGCAGTGCGAACATCTTCCAACATCAACCTGCGCGACTCCGCCTTTACCGTTGTTGCCGATGTTCCGTTTGGATCGCCCAATGTTAAGCTGATTTTATAGCGACCTTCCGGCATTTTTACCGTGAAATAAAAAGGTTCATCGCTTGTAACAAAGTCGCCCGTTATTGCCTCGGCACTTTCTACGTTCTTCGCCTCAAGTTTCTGTTCTGAAATAAATCCGTACTCCTTATTTGAATCGAAAACGTCATCTTGATTAACAGAAATATATCCGTCTGCAAGCTGACCTGCTCCAAAATCAAACCTTTTGGATATCACTTTATCGCAACCTGTTGTTGTATCCTGAGCACTTAAATTTCCTGAAAAAAACCAGACACAAGTAAGCAGTCCGAAAATATACCAAGCGTTTTTCATTGCATTTTTTATTTAATTTTGGTCAACCTACTATTTCAATTCAACATAGCCATATAGCTCGCATGACCTTAGGTTTCGAATCGCTTCGGCCAGTGTCAGTGCATTAAACCGCGCTCCGGCTTCGTTGGTGTGCGTATGATCTCCGGGGAAAAACTGCTTCACCACCTTGGCGCCCATCGCTTCGTACTCAACTGCAACTGCATTATTCAAATCAATAAAAAAAGCTTCTTCGGACCTGGCAGCTTCGCGAGCCCACTTCCCATACGACTCATTCACGCGTTCCACTTTACCGTTTGGCCACTCATTGCGAGGAATTTGTGACAAAACAATAACCGAAGCGCCTTTGGCTTTAGCCTCTGCAATATACTTTTTCATGTACCAGCCATAAGTGTGTACTGTTTCTTTTGAGCCATCTTCGCGAACCACTTCCTGTGTTTCATCGCCCGTTCCTTTCAACGAACCACGATATTTCGCTTTGTCAATGTTTCCTCCATCGTTATGCCCAAACTGAATCAACAGGAAATCTCCTTCTTTAAGTTGAGCCAAGACCTCATCCCAGAGTCCTTCGTATCTGTAACTTCTACTGCTCCTTCCCCCCCGTGCTTTGTTGATAATATCGAGTCGCAGCGTATCCATATAGGCAGATAGTTCGCGCCCCCATCCAACAATTTTTCCGTCGCCATTCGCAACTGTTGAATCACCTATAATAAACACTTTCCTTTTCACCGGAAAGTTGATCGTTGGATTATCCAGAAGATAGTCTTTCAGGTTACACTCTTGCGCATTGCGTAAACCTTCAACCACAAACGAAGCAGCCAAAAGAGCACCTTGAGCGGTGGTGTGCGTATGGTCGCGTTTGTAAAAGTAATGCCCGGTTACGGAGTCTTCGCCTAAAGCCTCCATGGCAACGGCCATTTTCTCATTTAGGTCAATCCACTCCACTTCTTCGAAATGAGCCACTTCTTTTGACCATTCTCCGTAGCTTTTATCATTACGTGGAACCAGTCCATTTTCCCAGTCATTGCGTGGAATCGGAGACATAACAACAGGTGTCGCACCTTTTTCTTTCGCTTCAATAATATATTGACGTAGATACCAACCGTAGCTGTGAACAACCTCGTGCTCACCAGTAAGCAAATTATCAATCTCCTCAGTTTTTCCACTAATCCCTTTAAATGTTCCGCGAGCCCTGAAATCGTCATTAATCGGACCATTATCGTTATGCCCAAACTGCATCAACACATAATCGCCGGGTTGAATTTTACGCAGCACTTCATCCCACAGTCCTTTAGTTCGGAAAGTTCGACTGCTTGTGCCCCCCAGCGCATGGTTTTCGATACTGACAAGGCTGGTATCAAAAAACTGTGCGATAGGATCTCCCCATCCCCACTGACCACCGGCTCCATCTCCACGACCATGTTTCACCGTTGAGTCACCAATAATGTAAACTGTTGGTTTTCCGGTTGGTTCTTCGTCTTTCACTGTTTGACAAGAAACAAACAAGCTAACAAAAATCAATAAAATTGTTAATCGTATCATTGTTCTAAATTTTTGGTTCTATTTTAAATACAAATGGCGACGAAGTCATAAACTCCCCGCCCTGCGACGTCAAAAACAAATGCGTAGGACTTCCATTTTGCATCAGTACCTGCGGACGCTCGAACCGGCCATATTTACTCAGGTGTTTCGGTTTTGGAGCTTGGTCGATGTAATGAGAAACACCCCAATAACTAATCTTGGGCTCCGACCAATGAATACCGTCGTCCGATTCCAGAATGATACCAACCTCATGATCAAAACGTCCCATATCACGTGCGAGCATGTAAAAACGGTCATTCTCCATAAATACATTTCCATCCTCCAGTTGACGGTTGTTTCCAAAGCTTGAATAATCGATAATGGGTTTGTCGGAATAACGCTTGTAAGGGCCTTCTAGTCGGTCGGCAATCGCCAAACCATATTTCCGGTTACCTCGAATTTTGGGATTTACCGGATGTTCGTATTCGTCGGTATTCCACGATTTATAATACAGCCAATACTGACCATTCGGATGTTTTATAAATGAAGGGTTGGAGGTGCAATGATCATCCCATGCTCCTTCCGGGCCAGCTTCCAACAAAGGTTGATCTGGTCGTTTCCATGGGCCAGATAGTGAATCAGAAGTTGCCAAACCAATGCGTTTGGTATTGGTCCGTCGGTTTGAATTGCCCATGTAAAACAGACAATATTTCCCGTCGACAAACTGGATGTGCGGGTTATGGCAGGTAGTTCCGTCCCAATAGCCTTCACCCCGTGGTGCCAAGATTGTTTCTATTTCTTGATACGATCCGTCAGCCTGATCGGCAACAGCATGTGCAATTTCCGACTGGCTAATCCAACCGCCCATTCCTTTATCAGAATTCCAACGGGAAAAGAAAACATGAAACGTTCCATCAGGTGCAACAATCGGACTGCAACCCCAAACATAATAACCTTCGAGCTCCAAAATCCGTCCCTGCGGCTTTAAGCGTTTTGAGAAATCGGAGATGTACTTTTCATCGTATTGACCTCCCTCAAAACCAGCCCAAGCTGATAGACCCGAAACAGACAATGCCGCTCCTGTTAGCATACTTTGTTGTATGAACTTGCGCCGATCGATCATATTTAATTTCGTTTTAAAGTTGCAGACATTAAGCCGATGACCACATCATTGGTGTTCGTCACCAGTTTAAGCGAAACCAGTTCCTTTGCCGGATTCAACGGCAAATCCAACAACGAAGCAGCCCCGCCTTCAATCTTGTTTGTACCATTCTTTCTCAGCACATCGTACGAACCGGAATGCCACTCACCCGTCTTTAAATACAAGCGTGGCGGTTGCGGTGCATTTACCCGGAAAGCAAACCCATCTACATAGTAGTCCTGCTCAATCGGCCACCAATTGTCGGGGCTTTTAAGCGGTAACTCATCCGATGATCCATCCGCATATTTAACCTCAACCCAACCGTTAGTCATATTAATTTGCATATGATGCACTGATCCGGCCATAAGCAAATACACATGCGATGCTTTTCCGGTAAGCGGAACCTCAATCGAATCGGGATAATTATCCCATTTTGAAGTGAACAGAATATTGGCAATTTCGTCAGCCGGTGTTTGAAATGGAATGCCCTGTGGCGACTTAATTTCATTTGAACTTCCGGCTTTTGCCCGCAAGCCGGAATCGTCAATTTCTTCGGTTTCGCGATACGAACACCAATCCCCAATTCCTTGTACCGGAATGCTCAAGGTTGGATAAGGCGAACGGGGCGAATAGTATTGTTCGTTGAAAATATGGGTTACCCGATCATTAAACCGGGAGGTCAAGTCCACCGTCTCAAACTGAGCATTTTCACTGGCACGAATATTCCAGTTGATCACATTTTCAGAATACGCATGCTCTTTTCCAGTTAATCGAATTGAATTACTTCCAGAAACGAGGTACTCCTTTGAAACCGTTAACTCAGTTGAAACCGACTGCGCAGGAATGGTAACATCCCGAATGAACACTCCAACGGTGCATGTTCCTGCAAATTCGTTATTTGTATTATTTCGAATTGCAAAAGTCAGTTTATTGTTCGTTTGATTTTCATCGTCAACGATTTCAATTGATTTGCGTAAATCAAATGACAAAGGTTGCCACCAAACCATTTTACCCTGTTTGAGTTTGACGAAAGTAGTTCGCCAGCCGAGCTCACCTTTCACCTTCGCAGACAAATTCGCTTGGTCATTTAGCCATCCTTCCAAAACGTGTTGCGGATCATAAACATCAAGGATTTCAGCAGTTTCCGGTTGAACAGTCAGTTGATCACCAATGGCATAAAAATCATTCAGTTGGATCTGATCTATTTTTTCGCTGCCCCACTCTACTGCCAACTCAAAATCAGTTCCCTGAGAAGCGTTAATAGTAATTCTGGGCTCTCCAATTGCCTCGTCATTTGTCTCCCATTCAATTGCTTGCCCATTCAACTTTACGGAGCGAATCTCAGCAGACTGTGCTTTTAGGATCAGATTCAGATGAACGGTACCCGAAAACTCAGAATTAATTCGATAATGATCAATCGCACCTTCTCTTTTAAAATGAAGTTGAACATCCGGTGTTTCTATCGAGGCATGATCCCAATCTGACGGCCAACCCGGCTCCACCGTTAATTGCTGATTGATGAGATCGGGCGAAATGCCAAACAAACCTTCCACCAGCGCACGCGAAGCCATGGCAACCGGATCAGCAAAATCGCGGTACAATTCGCCACGGAAAGCATCATAATAAGAAAGCTGTCCGAAATTGCCCGGACTAGTTCCCAAAAACATATAATCCAGGAAACTACTTTTCGTCAGTTCAAAAGCTTCTTTGCTTCGGCCACTTTGCCAATAGGACAGCGCTGTGTGCAACACTTCAGCCAGCGCCACATTGTTGATTGACCACGTGTACGGCATCCAGTTGGTCGTTGAGATGGTATAATATTTATTTGCTTCCAAACCTTCAGCCTCAACCGGAATATGCGGAATATTTTTGTCGATGTACTCGGTAGCCTGATACGCCTGAAACGGATCGGCCAAACCTTCATCAATGGCATGATAAACCGTCCAAACCGCAGCTGATGGGTGCACCAGTTGATTACCCAATAAATCTTTATACTCGCCAAACCAGCCTTTTTCGGGTAGCCAGAGCTGCTGATCGACGGCTTTTTTTATTTTTTCTGACTCGGACAAATAGGGAGCCGGATCTTCACCAATAAGTGGTGCTAACTCTGCCGCCACGCGATTTGCACGGTAGTTGTAAGCTGAAGAATGAGTGACTCCGCCACCGCTGTACTGCAGGGCATCGCTCGCCCAAATACTGGCGTAAGCATCATAAAGTCCATCGTCGTTCGCATCAAAATTTCGTTTTTCCCAAGCCAGATGTCTTTCTAAAACAGGCCAGCTTTCTCGCAAAAAGTCTAAATCTCCGGTCCAACGAAAGTGCGACAACAACTGCGAAATAAACACCAGATTCATGTCGTAATGGTGAGGTTTGTTCTCATCTCCGGGCCGTCGACTGATGTAACCATCCGTGAATATTGCAGTTCCTCTTTCTTCCTTTTGTCGGGCCAAATGGGTTTCAGGATCAGGAGCCGACAATCCTGATTTTGGATTGGTGTACTGCGCTTCAAAATATCCTCTGAAATGAGTTTTTGCCCGGTCGTGCGAGCCCAGCCAATCGGCGGCATAAGCGCCACGCCAACCATTTAATGGCATTCGCCAGGCAATGGCTCCGTGCATAAACGACTTGCCATCCCAAACTGCATCGGCAGCTGTAGAAAGTGTTGCCCCCACTGCATTGATGTACTTATCGGGTGTTTCTATTTTTATTTGCGAAGCAATCTTTTCACGTACAGAATCAGCCTGATTAAATAATGTAGGCAATTCAGCATATTCAGGACGTGCTTTTGTATCTGGATTTACGATGAAAAAGAATTCCTCGCTTCCATCTTCAATCTTCAGCCGACCGGTTATTGCCGGTGCCTCTTCCTCTTCAGATTGAAAAAACTGCAAAGGACTTTCTTGTTGGGTTGCATCACTCAAACTGATTTCAGAACCTATGGGTATCAAGCCAAACAGACGCTTTTTCTCTTTTAAGCGAGTTTGTTCCTTTTCCTCCGGTGTTGGCAAATAGTTATTTTCATACACTTCATTGTCGGACAAACTTCGACCCGAACCATAATACAAATTGAATTGATTATCAGCAAAGAAGTATTCATTCGTGTTGCAATACTCAGGCTTCAAATAAAAGCTGGACTCCGGGTCAGCACCCAAGTCACCATCGCGTGAAAAGCGCTTCCCACTAGCACCGCCAAATGCCCAGAACAACTCAACATTGTCGGGCATGTTTTCACCGACAACTTTGAGGATCATTCCATCGGCATCATCCAAGGCCAATAGTTGCAAGTTCAATTTACCGCCTTTCAATATCGGATCTTCAATCTCATAACTCATGCTACCCGCTTCGTATCGGGCAACAATGCTTTTAGCATCGATCAGCCATTTTGACGAATCGGCCTGAATGAGTCCCAGACGCAACGTACCTCCCATGCGAGGCATGTACAAGGCAAATTCGGGCAAGTCACCTGCTTCGACCCGAAAACCAGAATGGGAACCATACAAAGCCCGGTTAAACCGATGCGTTCCATTGGTAATCACAAAGCCTTTCCCATCGGGATGATAGCGTAACTCGCGTTGTTGATTATGCCACAAAACCGATTCCTTTTTCTCTGGCACAGCCTGTTGACACGCAACAAAAAAATAAAAACATGAAATGAAGCAAATGTGTAATTTCAGTTTAAACACCATCAAATTAATTTCTGCTTAGTTCAGTAATCCAAAATAAAAATACAAGGTTCTTTTCGCTGGTTTTTCCATTACATTTAGCTCCCCGGCTGGTCCTAAGTTCCAGGTGTCGTTACTGATTCCCATGGCCAGTTTTGTTCCAACCGGAGGAATACCATCTAAAAAGGAAATATTGCCAACCGGCAGTTTCGGATAGTTTGTAGGTCCCGAAATTCCGTAGAAATCGAACAGGCGAACAAACAGATCATCTTCCTGTGCTACGACTGTAAATTTGCCATAGACCGTGTTGAATTCCATCCACGACACATCGGCATAATAACCTTTAAATTGCGGATATTGCCAGTTGTTATCGCCGGGCAAAACATTATTGTACATGCGTTGGTAAACATCAATAATTCCACCTTGCAAGCGGTTCTTCCAAACATGGCGAGATCCGTCACCCAACCACTTCGTGCTGATGATGTCAGACTCAGGAAAGTCGAAACTCACTCCCGTAAATAGTTGCTTTCCATCTACGTGATATTCATAGTCCATTTGCAGCCATCCACTATCGTACATGGTCCAAATAATATTTTTCAAATCGCCGGTGTAAATCATCTCCAATACATGTCCACCCTCAACCGAGCGATGGTTAACACTGATCAGCTCAGATTCTCCGCTTACCATTACAGGTCCATTTCCGAATGGAAGCGACAACCCAAAGTCATTCCCCAAATCCACAATTGTTCCATCCTTTGTACTGAAAGTAACTGAAATTCCGGAAGCTTTCATGGTGATGGTCGAATCAGCTTCAGTAACTTCAACCTTCGCACTCAATTCATCATTCCCCTTTTGCTCTTTGATTGGCAAGATGTTGTCTTCTTCAATACCCTGAGCTTTGAGCTTTTTCAAATGCTCCTTTTCGTTCAAGCTTAATTCCTTTTCCACCAATTCTAAAACGGTATTGGTATTGCCATCAATTTTCCAGCTCCACCAGAAAACCTCCTTGCCTTGGCGGTCGAAAGCTTTGACATACAAGGCATCGTATTGCTGATATTCTTTCGGAAGCTCGAATGCAAGCTCTCCCTTTTCCGTTGCTGCAACATCGGGGCTGGTAATCATTCCGGCTTGCACAACCTCATGGCCTGCTCCACGATCGGTGGGATTGGCAAAATTAACCAACTGCCAAACAAAGCGGCATTCGTTCAGGTTCGTAAAATGATAGCGGTTTTCAACAGGTATTTGCCCATTAAAAGCTTCCGGAAGTTTTTCCATTTCAATTTTAATCGGACTGAAAATCTCACGCATGGCATAAACACTAGGCTCTTTTTCGCGATGTGGTCCAACAACTCCATCGGGTGCATTGACGCGGTTAGCATCAATAAAGCCATCGTAATCGGTGCGTACCAAACCTTCATCAGCCAGCACCCACAAAAAGCCTCCAGCCGAGCGTTTTGAATTCCAAAACAGCTCCCAAAAGTCAGCTAGTCCGGCAGCCATTCCGCCATCGTCCTGACCATGCAAAAACTCAGTGGGCATGTAAATCAAACCTGCATCTAAAATACTTTTACTGCTATTATATTTTTCGTAGTGGTTACAATCAATGCCGTTGTAATCGTTTCCCGGTTTGTGGTGAGCGTGAATCACCGGTCGATTCGACGGATCGTAAATGGCGTAATCGTCATCCAGATCTTTATTTGTTCCTCCTTCGTTTCCGTTGCTCCAAAAAACAATGGACGGATGATTGACATCGCGAATAACCATTTCGCGTACCAGCTTACTGCCCACTTCGGTATCGTACGAATTTTGCCACCCGGCCAACTCATCCAACACATATAGACCTAGTGAATCGCAATAATTCAGGAACGATTGATCTGGCGGATAGTGTGCGCACCGCACCGCATTCATGTTCATTTCCTTCATCAGCTGCACATCGTTTAAATCGATGGTTGCATTTACACAACGACCGGTCTCGGGCCAAAATACGTGTCGGTTAATTCCTTTGAATTTTACTTTTGTACCATTAACAAAAACACCATCACCTTCTCGAATTTCAATCGTTCGGAAACCGAATTTTTCAGAGGATGCATATTTTGTTGTTTCCCCGTCTTTCAAACTGACACGAGCGGTGTACCGATTAGGAGTTTCTGAAGTCCAGAGATTTGGATTGTCAACACGAGTAGAAAGAGTCAACAAGGAATCACTCGGCAACACCGGACTTTCGGTTGTCGCCACAACCCGCCCTATCGCATCAATAATTTCTGCTGAAATAGTCAATCCCGCAGATTGCACTTCGGGAAACACGTCCATTGAGAATTGTCCATCGGCATCGGCAGCAATTGCTACCCGGTCGATAAACTCATCCGGAACTGCTTCGAGATACACCGGACGATAAATGCCACCAAATATCCAATAGTCGGCAAAACGCTCGGCACGATTTACCGAATGATTAGCTGACATTTTATGTACAGTAACTTCCAGTTCATTTTCCTCGCCGGCTTTCAGCTTATCTGAAATATCGTATCGAAAACGATAAAAAGATCCTTGGTGGATTGGCCCTGCCAATTGGCCATTTATTTTCACTTCGGTATCAGTCATCGATCCTTCAAAAACGATAAAGATCTTCTTTTCATCCCAATTTTCAGGCACTGAAAACTGATGCTTGTAAATACCCGTTTCGTCTGCAAATTTGAATTTCTTACCGTAAGTCCGGTAATCACGACCGTAGTCATATTCACCAAAACCTTGTTGTTCCCAGTGCGATGGCACTTCAATGCTTGTCCAATAGCCGCTCTTCCTACCCGCGGTGCAGTAAAAATCCCAGCTTACTGTATTTTCATTGTCAGTGCCCGACAGGTATTGAACATCTTTTGAAATTTCGGAACTTGTAGCAGTTGTAAAATTGAGTAGCAGTAAAGCTACAAGAATCCAAATTGATTTCATTTTGAATTGCTTCATGTTGATTGATTCTATTTTTAAAATACGGGAGTTATATTTTCCCATTTCACATTCCATTTTCCGTCCTTTGGAAATCCTGGATTTTCCGTTTCGCAGCCTTCCCATCCGGCACACATCATTGCGACGGTGGTTAAAAATCCGCCATTACCCGGCAAATAAATACGCAAGCGCGGACTTTGATAATTATGACCGTTTTTCAGGTAAGTATTTTTCTGAACATCTTTCAATAAGAATTCCAGTGCTAAGTCAGGTTCACCCAAACGCACTGCAGCCATAGCCGACATGGGATAATCCCATCCCCAGGTTGAAGGCCAGTCCCAGCGCTCAGCAATTGTATGCATTGTTTTGCGCATGACCTCGGGATCAAGCTTGTCCCAATCCGGTAAAATACCATAAGCACCCAGCACCACCGGATGATCTTCCATCAGTTCCATTTCGCTATAAGACTCCGTTGCTCCTTCCATTCCAAGATAAACTCCATTCGCTTGATCCGGTGCAGCCAATTTCAGGCGAACATCTTCCCAAGTGCTATCTTTTTCGGCTCCTAAGCGTTCTTTCCATTCCTGAGCTTTAGTCAATCCCCAATACCAATAAGCCAATTCAAAAGGTGGGTTGTAAGTAGCTTCGCGAGGCCAGTGCTCCTGCGCCGGAATAAGTGGAGGTGCCAAATCGTATTGTTGCTTTTCGTCGTTCCATCGTGGAAAATCGGCCATAAATTCAGCCGTCGCAAAAATCAGATCTTTATATTTATCAAGCGTCTCGGCAGTCGGATCTGCCTGATAGATTTGCTCAGCAAACCAAATAATGTGAGGTTGCTGCCAAATTAAATACGAACCAACCGACGAAGGACTATTTTCGTTATCGGGCCCCAGCATTTTTTGCCAGCGCACGCCTTTGTAACCTTGATCAATTGCCGTTTGACGGGCATTCTTGTATAATTCGTTGTAGTAATCCAACTGCTTCAACATGTATTCAGGACGTTGCCAGTTGGCAAAATGTGCAATGTGCCACCAGTGCATTTCAAGGTGATATTTACCATACCAGCTATTGTAGGTCAAACCTGTTTCGGCAGGAGGTAGTGACCCTGAACTCTGCACTTTGATGAGGTATTGCGACAAAATAGTCCGACGTTCAATTTCTTTCGCCCGAGGGTCGGTACAGGCTGAAAAATCAACCGTTCCACCACTTTGCCAAAAGCTTTCCCATGCCTCTTGGTTATTTAATTTTGTAGCTTCAAAATCAGCTGTTTTTTCATCTCCTATTTCCGGAGCAAACAAGCAAACAAACTCCAGCGACGAACCATCTTTTGGCTGAAGTTCGTATTGATGTTGTGCTGTTTTCACAACGTCTGCATCGCCTTTCCAATCAATCGCAACCTGGTAATGATCGTTGTCCAATGTACGATCGATCAACACTTCATTATCACTTACTTTTGAAAGAACAGACTGATGTTTTTCAGGTGAATCATAATCGTAACCCTGATGAAAAGACTTAGCCGCTCCTGCTGAGAATTTCCAGTTAACCGCCAACTGACCTTTCGCAATCAAAGGCGATTCAATGTGTGCTGCAATTTCATCCTTCTCCTGATGGCAATAGACTTCAACAGAAACAGGTTCTCCATCAAATTGAAAATGACTGGTAATTTTTCCGGTCCACATATCCAATTCGTGGGTCGCATTTTCAATGTCATCGAGTGTCGCCTGATTGCCTTCTGAATCAGTCAGTACCAAACCAATCATACCCAAATGCAAACGATGTGGATTTTCGCGAAAATAATTACACGCTGCATTCGCTCGCGGGTCGTCTTTTAACTGGTGACGATATGGCACCTGACGACCGTCAACCTCCCAATATTTCAATGTTTCGGAACGATCGTAGCCTTCGGTATTTGGATTGGTATGCCATCCCCAGTTTGACTGCGTTCCCAATGTTACCCCATTTTCGTATTCCTTATAAAAGGTTTGCAAACCCGTTAAATCGGTTGTAAAGGCAAATTCGCCATTCCCAACAGACAATGTTGCCAAAGAATCGAATCCTTGCACCTGAACATTGTTGCGGGTAACCACTGCTTTTCGATCAATTTTTTGTGGTTGTTTTTCCGATTGACAAGCAACCATAAAAACAACTGCGAACGCCAAAAATATTTTGCTTTTCATTATTTGAATGTTTTGTCGGTTATACTTACTTCAGTTTTTTTGTTTGAATAGCAGATAAACTCACAGGCCCAACTAATCCGGATGGCAGAGGACTCCAATGTGCAGCGGTGAACAAACCATCTTTACCTACATTTTCACGCGAGTGTGCTGCGAAGTTAATGTTATAGAATTTCTTATAATTGACACCTCTTTTGTCCATATCAATCATCCGATTGGCCATCAAGTTAGTCACTTTCAACTCCAGCTCATTATTGTCTTTTATCAAGCTTGAATCAATTTCAAGTTGAAACTCCGGTCCGACAAGCGTTCCTAACGAATCACCGTTTAAATACACAACCGCTGATTCATGTACTTCTCCCAGATCGAGCAAAAAAGCCTCAGCCTCAGCATCAGGCTTTGCAAATGACGTTTTATAACTGGCTGTTCCTGAGAATTTTGCCAACTCTTCCGATTTCTCAGTCCATGAGCCTAACTGGCTTGCTGTGTACGCCTCTGGCAAACTTGGACCTCCTTTTTCAAATGTTATCGTCCAGTCTCCATCCAAAACCGTTTGCTGAGCCGGCGCATCCCAAATAGGATATTCTTCCAACTCAACGGCTGATGGATACCACTGCAAAATCAGAGATTCTCCGGGTTGAAGTTGCAAATATACTTTTGATTGAGCGTCATTGGTTTTTTGAACTGCGGCAGTGCCCATTTTTTCATGCATCGGATCAAACCAAACAGCAGTCTGTCCTGATGATTGAACCGTCACCCACTGATCTATCGGCTGACCGCTCCAGTTTGAAATAAAGTAGCACGTTCCTTCTTCGCGATTTACCCGATTCACCCACAGTCCAAGCTCGGCCATCGATTCAGGATAAATATTAATCGCAGACATCAGCTCCTCAACATGTTTCCCTTTCAATACTTTCCCGTTACCATGGTCGCTTTCCAAAACTCCGTCATTCATTTCAAACTCCAGGGAGCTAACAAGCTGCTCATAATTCTCCTGACGTTTTTTCAAATCAGCCAGTCCCGGCACATCAACCGGCAAGTGTTCCTGCACAACAATATTTGCTCCGGCAGCTGCCAAGTCCAAAATTTTCTCCATTGTTGCAACGGGCATGTATTCACAAGCCGGGATGAGGATGGTTTTATAGTTTGCTCCAGGCGATTTTATCAGCTGATTCTCTGTCTCCAATTTCTGAATTTGCTTGTCAGAAATATAATCGAACGAATAGCCTTTTGCCAGCAACATTTCGCTTAATTCCTTTGTCAACGGCTCAACAGGTTTTCCGAAATGAGGCAACATACTTCGTCCTTTTTCCGACCAGGTATCATAAATCGGAAAATACAGCAAAATGTCGTTTGCCGGAGCTGACTTTTGCATGAACGACTGGCAACGGGTGATGTATTCATTCACGGTCTTTAAATCAGTCCACCAGGTATTGGTTGGTGCAAAGTGAACGGCAGCATAAAACTGCCATCCCGGCCACTCTTCGGTTTGAGGTGAATACGGAGTACCATGATAGACGATGTGGTTTACCCCATGAGAAAGATACCGATCCAGATTTTCCTTAACTTTTGACAAATTAGAAAGATAGTGCTCATCAAGCCAGGTCGCAGCTTCGCAAGCGATTAACGGCTTTCCTGAAACATGCCCTGCCGACGTTGCCATTTTTATACGCATGGGGCTGGTTCCTTCTGTTTCCGGAATATCGCTCGCCTCGTATAAATCCAGGATATTAGCCGGTGAACCGTGTGCCTGATTTCGAATGCCGGCTCCGTGCTTTTTCGCCCAATCGGCCCAAACTATGGTAAAACGATCCAACAACAAATCGGAAATCGTTTCGCGATAATCACACAACACGCGGCTGTTCATTTCTTCAGAATCGTTACCGAACAAAGCAGGCAAATTTTCTTTCAGATCATAACCCCGACGATTTTGAAACTCTTCAAAAAATAAGCTTGTCCAATTGGATTCTCCACGGGCGTCATCTACTTCGTACGAGTCATTAAAAAACGCCCGTAGACTACTGATATCAATATCAGTCGACTGATCATCAAAATCTTTTAAGAAATTCAAGGTTGCTTCTTCCGAAAAATGATCAATTACATTTCCTTCTCCACCCTGACCAGCACGTTCCACCATTTTGCCATGCCAACCTTCAAAAACGGCATACAGTTTCCATGTTCCTGCGGGAGCCTCCCAGTTTAGCGTTCCATCTTCAGAAACTTTGTCCGTAAGTTCTATTGTTTTACCGGCATCGTTATACGCCATCAATGTTTGCAATGGTAGCGGCTTTTCAAAACGAATCTGATCCAAAGCCAATTCCTGTAGGTTTTTATTCGTGCTAATTGGAAACTTAACATCGTTAATATCAACCCGATGTCCAACCGCACGAATCAATGGCTCTTGAATATACTCGATTTTTTCTTTTAATCGCTGTCCTTCTTTCAAACTATATTGCTTGAATTGTACATTTTTACACGCCTCATCAGCTGGCACCCACTGACCACCAAAGGGCCAACCTGAAGCATTCGCCAAATCTATTCCCAAGTCCAAACGTTGTGCTTCTTTCAGCGTATGCTCAAACGCTTTCATCCACTCATCCGACTGAAAAACCAAGGATTCATCCTCATAACCTTTCACGCCATAAATCGGCGTAATTTCCAATCCTCCAATACCATTCGCCTGAATCTCTTCCATATTGGCTGTAAGATCGGAATCGTTTACAGCGCTACCATGCCACCACCAGCGAGTCCACGGTTTGGTCTCGTTTGTTGTCTCAGGCCATTTTGGCTCTGAAATCGATTGCTCAGCGTTACAAGCAATAAGGCATATTAGCACAAAGCAGCTAACAAGGGTTTTAAAATTGTACATCGTATGTATTCGTTTAGTTGATTTCATAAGTTTCCATTTATTTTGAAGGGCTGATTTCAACGGCATAGATATCTGAATGTCCTTCGAAATTCGCCCGAAAGATGATCCATTTCCCATCAGGAGAAAAATGAACATTCGGTTCCAAATCGTAATCATGATGTTGCATGTTCACCAGTTTTTCTGAACGGAAATGGTCTCCTTCAGGATGAAACAGATAGATCCATTTGCCATCTTCGGCTTTGGCCACCTGACCGGGATCGCCGCCATCGCCGGCAAACAGTTTTTGGTTGGGCGAAATAGTAAAATGAATCGACCATTCGTCGCGAGTGAGTGAATATCTTTTTTCTTCCAACGTGTTCACATCTACGCCACTTAAAAAGAAGGTGACGCCGCGTGGCATCTGCAAATCGAACCAAATGCGTTTTCCTTCCGGCCCAAAGAATTCATGTCCGGCAATCTCCATATCCATGGTTCGTCTGTGCATTAACTGAGGCTCTCCTCCGTTGATATTAATTGTCCAAATCCGATTGACTTTGTGCCAGGGTCCTTCGTGGCAAAACATAAGTAATTCCGGATCAGCTGGCGAAAACTGGATATGATTTAGCCAGGCATTCTCGGAATAGATCTTTTTAAAAACGCCACTTTCAACATCTATTGTAAAGAGTGATCGTCTTAAGCGTGCTTCGTAAATTAGATTAAAATAGTCGTGCTTTTTTGGATTTTGACGAAAAAGCTCCCGTTCTTTTGGCGAGCTGACAGCTCCTCCCAACAAGGTTTCATCGGCATTTAAAGTCGTGATGTGCGCCTTAATACTGTCGGGAAAAACATAAACCAAACGAGTCACTTTATCCTCAACACCTGTTGCGAAAACGCTATCGCCACATTGGTAAAATACTTGTCGACTTTGAGTAGCAACAATTTCACCGGAAACAGCTTTTTTACTCGTGATTTGCTGAGTTTCTTTGTTTTTTAAATCGACTGAAAATAGCTGCCTTTCTCCATCGACAGTCCCATAAAAAATCATTTTTTCATTTTCAGTCTCCGTTGCCGGCAAAAACGGATTGTTATGAAAATAGAAGCTTCTGTTGTCTCCATCGCGCGGAGTCAGATGAATTAGCTTATGCCCGGTATCTTTATCAATCCAAGCATCGGGCATGGGTGAATTGGCTCCAGTTTCGAGAACCGGAAGCTTAGGAGTGCAAGCCATGCATCCCGAAAACAGCGCGAATAGTAAAATTAGTTTCGTCATGGTTTTCTAAGTTTAGTTAGTCCACTCTTCCCGCGCCTCCAATCCACTCATTTTATACTCCTTAGAAGTCATTTGGACTGACTCCTGATATAACGTATTAAAGTTAGGTAATTTTAGCTTACTTCCTTTTCTCAAAAAGATGGGAATTTGATAGACCAGAGCATCAACTTCAACAGACTGCCCTCCTTCGAATTCTTGATTGGTCCATAGGTCTACCCATGTTTCTCCGGTTGGCAAATAAACCAACTTCTTTGTTTGACCATTTTCCCAAACTGCGGAAACGAGCAAATCATCTCCCAGCATATAGGTGGTCCAGTCAGTCCAGCTTTCCGTCTGGTTCGGATATTCCAAGAACATCGGGCGCGCAATAGGCATTCCCGTTTCGCTGGCTATTTTAGAATAGTCATAAATATAGTCAATCAAGCTCATTCGAAGCTTCGAATAGAAACGCCAAATAGCTAATAACTCATGATCAAAAGACGGTTCGTAATCCATCGCCCAAAAACCAAGATTATTGGTTGGCCCTACTTCCATGATTGGAGAGAAACAAGAAAGTCCCATCCAGCGCATGGTTGCTTCGCGCTCCATTCGCTTGGGGTAGCCACCTGTATCTGATCCCCAATTGGGATAGCCCATTACCGCGCACCGTTGCATGCCAATAATGGCTGCCCGCAGTCCTTCTTGTGGATTGCCGGTATCGCCAGCCCACATGGCTCCATATTTTGCACTTCCGGTGTATTGAGCTCTAGGAAACAAAACAAAGTCATTGCCCAAAATCGGATTCACTGCTTCGTAGGTCGCTTTTACATACTGTCTCGGGTAATCATTAAAATTCTCCCGATATGTCGTTCCGATCGAAGTTTCCAAATGCAGGCTGTCTGTCAGCTTTTCGCCATCGGCACGATCCAACTTGAAACCTTTCACTCCCATTTTAGCTAATTTTCCGGGACCGTTTTCACCCCACCACTTCACAGCTTCTTCATTCGTGAAATCCATCAAAACCTGACGTGAGTTTTTCCATTGCTTGCTTTCCAGATTAAATCCCCGCTCTTCAGCCACATTGGCCATGTCTCCCATCACAAAAGGGCCAATCCATAGCATCACTTCAATCTCCTTCTTGTTCAGCCACTGAATCATTTCCTCAAACTGAGGTAACCGTTCTTCGTCAATTAAATAATCGTCGAATCCCCTGACTCCAGGCCCCCACGGGCGATCAATCCAATATGCTGTCATTGGGATATCATAGGCTTCCATCATCAACACATCTTCAACCAATTCTGAATTATAAGGTGTCTCGACTGTTGATCCGTCAACGTATTTACTACGATTAACATGCTCGTCGCGCCAACGCCACGGACCGAAAACCCAACGCGGTGGTACAAATGACGGGCCTGTTTCCAACGCATGACGTTTTACCAATTCTGCCGGATTTTCATCCATCATTAATGAAAAGGCAAATTCTGGTCCTTCGAAAGAAATAGTTACCAAGTCGGAATTCGTTTTACAAAAATCGATCTCTCCAGGCCAAGTGCCATGCGCAAAGAATGAATAATTACCGGATGAAATATAAAATGGAGCATAGGCTGAAACGGTTGGTTTTAGTTTGATATCCACCTTTTCGCCTCGAAGATTCAGGCCGGTTGCAATTCCTTCAGCCCAGGATTCAGTTTGCTTGCCATCAACAACTCGTTCAAAAGCTCCGGTGAAGTATTCATCGGAATCTGCCGCCAGATTTAAAATCCAAGCCGATGGCTGACTTTCCGATCCTTCGAGCTTCAGCGTGAGTTCAATTTCCTTTTTCTTTTCAACAACATGAAGAATAATCTCTTTTCCATTATTTTCCCATTGATAGTCTTTTTCTGTCGATGAAACTGAGTTTATTTCCAGAGTACCTTTTATCCAAAATATTGTATTGTCCAACTGGTATCCAATGGCACCTGAGTTACCAGAAGCAGCAAATTTCAGCTCACTACCATAAGGATTGAGAATTTGTAGTTCGGTATAAGAATCACGCCCCACATTCGACACCGCTATTTTTTTCGGTGAATGACATTTATTTAAACAAAATAAGAAACAGATTGATGAAAAAATCAGGAATAGAGATCGGAATAGGTTCAAGGTTTTAGTATTCATGATTGATTAGTGCAAATATTCAATTTAAGTTCGGTTAACTTACTATCAAAAGATAATTGTCAAAATTGGTGAAAATCAGATCCCTTCGACCAGTATTTTTGTACGGAAATACTGGCACAAACTGTTTCCGGTGCCGACTTGAGGATAAAAGATAATAACAGCACCCCAATTCGATACAAACATATGTACATTAAAAATCGATAACTAATCGAACGAACAATTAGATTTCCTGTGCTTTTCTATAAAGCTCTTTTAGGTTTTGAAGAGTAAATAACAAGCTGAAAAGTTGCCTGATTTCTCAACTTATAATTTGCTTTTCATTTGCGCTGCCTTATCCTCTTTTGATTGCTTTTTATAAATTTGATACAGCGAATTTGCAACCTGTTTGTCGTTAGGATAATCATTTATGGCCTCTTCTAGTATCACTCGTGCTTTTTCGTAAATGGTATCAATATTCTCCAATTTCCGCTTGATTTTCACGTAGTCTCCAATGTTGGCTTTTTTATTCGACTCGTAATTTTCAACAGCTGCCGCATTTAATGCATCGGCCTGTTCGAAAAGAGTTATCCCTAACATCTTCGTAGCCTTTTTGTAGCTTGGATTTTGTTGATGAATCGTCTCAAAAAGTTCGATTGCCTGATCGTATTTTTTCAATCTTTCCAACGAAAAAGCATACAAATACATGTAGCTCTTTTTCCCGGGATCAGCTTCATTCACCTTTTGAAAATACTCAGCTGATTTTTCAAACTGCCCGGTATTGAAATACAAATAGGCCAATTTCTTATCGAATTCAAATCCCTCTTCAGGAATACTCTCTTTTCCCTCAATCAAGGTAGCTTCAGCACGTTCAATATCTTTTTGCTTGTAGTAGGCATCGGCCAATAAGCGTGATGCGCGACCAACATTATAATTCATTTGAATCGCATCTTTCAGATATGGAATGGCTTTATCGTATTGTTCAATTTTTGAATAGTTTAAGCCGGCATGGTAAATACAGGTTGTATCAACAATATTTTGCTCTTGAAATGCTTTTATGGCTGCTTCAAATGCTTTGGCTGCTTCTTCATACTGCTCTTGAGATTCAGCACTTATTCCATCACTTTTGTGTACATCTCCCATTTGTCCGAAGGAAAATGTAGCAATACTAAACAGGAGAAAGGTGATACTTGCTAGTTTTTTCATATGATTAAAATTGTTTATTTATAAGGTATCATCTGGAACTCGCACTTTAATCATTACCTTTTGTGTTTTGACTAAACATGCTCGTTTCATTTGTATTATTTTTTCTGGTTCTTTCGTTAATTTACAAGTTCGTTCAAATAAACTTCAATATTTGTATAGCCTTTGTCAAGACTATACAATACCGCATCAGATGAGTTATTCGGATCTAAACCATTCTTTTGTTCCCAATCATCCTGCAGCCCATCATGATCGCTGTCAAAACCGGGCTCGCGTTTCCATTCTTTTTGAGTCAGCTTAACAGGCAACTCTTCTTCGTCCGCAATTATCTTGCCTTTTTCCCCATAAGAGGTCAACTCCTCAATTAGAAAATGATCAATTTCATCGCGATCGGGCAGGTAAGTTCCAACCGACTTGATCACTCGCTCTACGGCATCTGCAGCGACTATCGCATTTATTGAAGGGAAACCCTGCACTGGTTCTTCAAGCCAGGTTACAACTCCATAATCATCCTTTGAAAGCAGCCGCCCATCTAACTTGCCGTTTAAATTATTATCAAAATAGTTATTCGCAGCATAAATAGCGAAATTTTCATTCCCTCGGGTAAATGGTTTTCCCTTGGTATCGGGCCCAGCTATAAAATAATTATCGGTAACATTGGCGTGTGAGTGATATTCCGACTCTCCGCCTAGAATGTATCCATTACTCCCCCAGTTGTAAACCACGTTGTTGACAAACTGGTTGCGACCTTTTACTTTTATATTTCTTGTGTGATTATCGATATACAGATTTCCAAACATGCTTATTCCTCCTTCGCTTTGCACCAATCCGCCGCATGAGTGTGTTTGTAATCCCTGAGCAATAATTGAGTTCTGAACAGTCACATTTACCGGTCCATCGACAACTTTCATTGAACTGACCGAGAAATTCTCATCGGTACCCCACGATACAGACATGTGATCGAAAATCATATCATGTCCCTGATAGATGGTAACAGCATCAATTTTACCGGCCGCCTTTCCACTACGTACGCGAATAAAACGGCAAATAAGATTGTTGGCATTTGTAAATGAGGCTCCATTTCCCGCGAGGGTGATCCCTTCGCCCGGAGATGACTGACCTGCAATCGTCAGATTTTCTGAAAAGGTGAGCCGCTCGTTGAGTTGAATCACTCCACCAACTTCAAAAACGATTATCCGGTTTGGTTCGCTCACCGCATCGCGAAACGAACCCGGACCACCATCATTTAAATTTGTAATGAGATAAACTTCACCACCGCGCCCTCCGGTTGCATATTTCCCAAATCCTTCGGCTCCCGGAAAGGCAAGCTGTTGCGCCTTAACTGGACCAACTCCCAACACCAGAAATGCAATTAAACCTATAAGCTGTGTTATATTGTTGCGTATTATTATCATCGGAACTAATTATAAATGAAAGAGTTTAAATTTGTTTACCGTATCTCCGATTGTTAACTTAACGATGTATAAGCCCCGAGCCAAGTCAGCACCATCAATCTTAATTTGATGAAGGCCAACTGCTAATTGATCATCATTCAAAACCTGTATTTTTTTCCCAAAAACATCAAACAATTCCATTTGCACAAAACCAGTTTTGGCAAGACGAATTTGGGCTGTTGCTGAAGATTCAAAAGGATTAGGAAATACGATAAATTCGTCAAGGGCAGACAGTTGATCTGCTCCTGTTTGAATCCCGGCAGATTTCAGCGCTTCGATCTCCTCCTGTGACAAAACATAGTTATACAGATGAAACTCATCGAAACTACCCGGAAAATTCGTATCGCCTAATGTACAGTTTCCGATGTACATGTTTTCGTCGTTACCAATATTCCCCGAATTGTCTGTTGTTGTTTTGTATTGCGTTCCATTGAGGTATACTTCTAATTGATCTTCTTCCACGTTCCGAATGGCTACAACATGCACCCATTCTCCGGTGAAAAAAGTTTCATTTGACATCGACAATTGTGTTTTTGTTTGATCGTCGTCCACCGAAAAGTAAAGGTCCTTCCCATTTTTAGACTCCATCCCAAACCACTTTCCAACAGCGCCTGTAGATGATTCTGTCTTAAAAAAACCTTTATTAAAGAGATAACCATTGGTTCCTGCATCTGCTTTCACCCAAAACGCAACAGAAAATGAATAATCGTCAAAAGCAATCTGATCCTGATTACTAATTTCAACTCCAGAACCCGATGTTCCTCCAGCCAGATTGATTGCATTTCCAAGCTTCCCGGACTGCCAAGCAGGTGTAATATTTACAGCCGTGCCATTATTACCGTAGGCTGAACTATCGACCACACTGAGGCCTTCAGTTTGCTCAAAAGCATAATATGCAACTTCCTCCAAAAACTGCAAATCCTTGGTTGAAAAGGCATACGTTTCGCTTGATGTTGTTCCGGCATTATTTACCGCATCAACCCTCCAGTAATAAGTTGAGTATTCGTCTAATTCAGGCGAAACAAATAATTTCGTGGTAATATTGGTTCCTACTTTTGAAAGGCTGTTTTCTGACTTTCCGAGATAAACTTCAAAATAATCGGCCTGCAATCCGCCGCTCCATGTTAGCTCAATTGCAGCCGGATTTTCGTTGGTTGAATTATTTTGCGGAGCAGTTAACACGGGCGTAAGTGGTGTTCCATCAGCAGAAAAAGTTATGACCTCATTACTCAAGACAGCGTCAGACAGCACATCACCTGAAAAAGACTTCATTCGGTAGGTGTACGATGTTTTCTCAGAAACTTCATTATCTGTATACGTTGTTACATTTGCATCAATCGTGGCAATCTGAGTATATCCGCTGCCGTCAGAACGTTCAAGGTAATATCCTGATTCACTTTCACTGTTATCCTGCCAGGTTAATTTAATTTGATTGTATGCGAGGACTTCGGCGGTTAATTTGGATGGGGCAATCGTGTAAGAGCTGGATTGCAAGGCCAATTCATTTAAATATTCTTCGAGGTTTAGATATCCGTCATTGTCCAAGTCCCCATTGCGATCCGATGGATCGTTAATGTTCAATCCTTTCAATGTTTCCCACTCATCAGGCATGCCATCCTGATCGGTGTCGGTGGGAACAGAGCCGCCATGAACAGTGCCGACTCCACCGGAGATCCCATTGTCATCTTCGGAATGAATAATGCTCCCTATTGTTCCAAATGATTTTAGTTCATTAATTAGGTACTCATCAACTTCATCTCTAGCCCTTGATGCACCAACATTGTCAATTACATAGTTTAATGCATCCTGAGCTGACATCAGATTATTCACCCCGGGATGACTGTACGGTATTGGTTCAATTGTAGCACCAAGGTAATCGGTAATCAAGCTACCGTTAACTATCCCATCTTTATTGCTATCTACCCAATTGTCTTCCTTGTAAATGTGGAACAATTCGTTTGCTCTTGTAAGATGCGTGCCATTGCTACTTGACGGACCGTAAATAAAATAGTTGCCAATCATATTACAAAACGATTCACCATCAGAATCTCCTCCCATAATAAAGCCATCTGAGCCCCAATTGTATACCACCGAATTTATAAACTCATGAGTCCCTTTGGCCTTTGGATTGCGCGTCTCGTTATCGATAAATAAGGAGCGGATAACTGACCAGTCACCACTTTGCATCAATCCGCCTGTTGAATGGCCGACAATATCAATTCCCTGTCCAATAATACAATCCTGAAAGGTTAGCTTATCTATTGCTGTTCCATTCACGTCAACCGTACCATCCCAACCCCATGTTATTGAAACATGATCGAACATGTACCCTTGACCATCTGAAATGCCCAAAGCATCTTTTCGGTAATCTCCGTTTTTCCCCATCCGAAAACGGATGTGGCGAATAATATTATTTCCGGATTCATTGTTTAATGCAATTCCATTTCCATAAATTGTAATTCCCTGCCCGGGAGCAGTTTGTCCGGCAATCGTTATATTCTTCTTGATTACAATGCGACTATCGATATTAATTACTCCACCAACATCGAAAACAACAATCCGATTACTTTGACTCACTGCATCGCGAAAAGACCCCGCCCCATCATCATTTAAATTGGTAACGTGGTAAACTTCACCACCGCGTCCTCCAGTAACATATCGGGCAAAGCCTTCGGCCTCAGGAAAAGCTAATTGTTGAGCATAGCCATTGAAAACAAAAAGAAGAATAATAACGCAAATAGAATATCGTAACATATTGGTCATTTCTTAATAAATTTAGTAAAACTCCGACTTTCATTCGAAAGTAGTTTTGCAACATAGATGCCTGCCGGGTACTCAGATACATCAATCTGCTTGGAACAGTCTCTAATAATATCAACGAGTTGCCCGTTCATATTTGATATTGTAAGAATCTTATTTCCAAAACCTTCAACTAATGCTACCTTGACGTACTGGTCAGCCGGACATGGAAAAACATTTAATTTTTGATTGGTAAAAGGATATTGTTCCTGCATAGAAGTGCTTGTATCATCAGTATAAGGATTAGTTACAGAAACATACTCGGCATCAGGCACAGCTGGCTGATGCATTCCATAGCCTAAAAAGAAACTGGTGTGCGCCGGTTGGTTGTAGGCAACATTTTGCCAGGCAATTGACAACCGATACTGAGAATCGTGCATTAATGTATAGAAACTATTATCGGACTCGATAGGCGTGGTGAAAATTCGAAGCTCTGAGTTATCTGATTTTCTATAAATAATTTCTTCGCGCCAATCACCCCAAATGTCAGCAATCAGGCAGGGATTCGACTTCGTGCCATTATTGCTGGATACTCCCTCTTGAAAAACGTTGTATAACCTTTCAGTTGTTTTATTTTCCCAATTCCATTTGGTAATTACGGTCTTGTCTACTAACTCTCGTAGCAGATCGCCGTCCCACCAGGCAGCCATATTATAAGTTGCTCCACCTCCTGTTGCTTCAGGGTAGGTTGAAGTAATGTGATCTCCTTGAGCGCTATATACTCCCCGTCCGTCACTTGCCCAGCATTCAGCTCCCGGATAGTTTGGGTCGATATCAAAAGCTACTCCACGACCAATATCGCTATGACCTTTAAGTGACCAGATCGCTTCGCCTGTTTCTAAGTCACGGAATTCAATTCCTGCCGGATTTGGATATTCTTCGTGAACCACATAAGCTTCCATACCCGGGTGTGTTGGGTCTAAGTCAGAAACATGCATGGCATCACCATGCCCCAGGCCGGTGGAGTATAGCCCGGTTCCATCATCATCGACAGCCATTGACCCGTAAATAATTTCATCTTTTCCATCGTTATCGGCATCAGCAACACTCAGGTTATGATTTCCCTGACCGGCATACTCTGAATTTTCCTGATCCAGTGTGTCAAACACCCAGCGTTGTTCCAGTTTTCCATTTCTCCAATCGAAGGCGGCTAAAACAGTTCTGGTGTAATACCCACGACACATAACGACACTCGGTCGTTTCCCATCAAGGTAGGCTACGCAGGCCAGAAAACGATCTATTCTGTTTCCATAGTCATCACCCCAAATCATATCCATTTCGTTGGGTGAAGGATTATCTTTCCCTGGATATCGTTGTGGAATATAGTTGGTCGTTGCCATTGCTTCGCCAGTTTCGCCATTAAACACGGTCAGGAATTCCGGCCCATTTAATACTCTCCCGGTTGAATTACGGTAGTCAGCGTCTTCGTCCCCAATCGTTTTTCCAAGGCCATCAACCGTTCCATCCGCTGTTTTACATACCATTTCAGACTTACCATCACCATCAAGATCGTAAACCATAAATTGGGTATAGTGTGCCCCTGCTCGTATATTTCTACCTAAATCGATTCTCCAGAGCTGAGTGCCATCTAATTGATAAGCATCAATAATTACATTACCCGTATAACCACTATGGGAGTTATCGTGAGAATTGGAAGGATCCCATTTCAGTATAATCTCGTAGTTCCCGTCGCCATCTAAATCTCCAACGCTACAATCGTTGGCACTGTATTTATAAGCTATTTTATCGGGAGTTGTTCCTCCGTCGGGAATATTCAACGGCAGCGAAAAATAGGGTTCGGCTCCGTGAAGTGTAAAAACCTCTGATCGATCAGACTCAATATCTTTAATTACAGGAACAACATAATATTGATTCAAGCGATTAGTGTTAACACCTTTAATTAAAAAATTTGTTTTGCCGGAGATTGGCAAATCATTTTGCTTGATGGCCTCTCCTTCGTCAACTTTTGCATAAACATTGAAAGCAATATCCGCTGGATCGCTTCCAAACTTTCGCCACTGAACCAAAACATTATCACCTGAAGTATTAACGGCAACAACACCGCGGCTTAGCGTTTCCATTTGTCGTTGACCAAATGAAGTTTGAGAAAACAACATAAATAGAGCTGCACCCCAAATTAATCTGAGATATTGCCTTGAAAACTGTTTCATAATTTTGATTCCTTTGTAGCAGCCATCAACATTAAAGCGTCAATTTAAAGTTTACAGCTGTATTCAAACAGACCTCAAACGAGTATCTACTTGAAAAAAATCCTGAAAACCAGAATACTTCTGACAGTAAGACTTCTGATTTTCAGGATATTTAATTATTGATAATTGAGTTATTTATAAGCCAAGCTCCCAATCAATGAAGAATTCACCATTCATTATTTTCTCACGAATAGTTTCTTGCATTCCTTCGGGATATTTAGGAACAATCCGATCAGCTATAATCGACATGTCGTTGTACCGATTGGCCATACGAAACAACATTCCCATTACGCGACCTTCAGCCGGGAACTCCAACAACATAGCATCAAGAAGAGCCAAATCGTAGGCTTTAATTCTTTCGGCCTCGGTCAACTCATAGTCTTCAGCACTTGGGTCGGGCAGCTCGAAAAAGTCGCCATTCACAACACCTTCGATACCAATATTATTATAAGACCTGTGCAGTAGAAAGTCCCGGTATCGGGCATCCCATTGATCAGGATCATTATTTCTATCAAATTCGCCCTGATCGGGGAATCGTCCTGCAACACCTTCATTTAGTAAGGTTCCGGCAGGTTGCCAGTAGCCTAAATGATTTTCAGCTTCTGCTAGCCAGAAATGCAAATCATGACCACGGTATAATGGAATACTGGCATCGCTTTGATAAGGTTGTCTCCATCGATAATTAGCATGATACTTACCAATAACGGTATCTCCGTCCTGTGACAGAAAGTTCGTGTAACGACCACGTCTGTCGCTATCACTATACTTGCTAATCGCATAGCTGGTAGGGCGAATTAAATACTTCGCAGGATACCTTTTCCCAAAATAGGTAATCAGATCATTCGTTTGATTGTTTGTATAATCATAAATTATTGATGAAATCGCTGAACGGCGATAGTAAGTACCTTCAGCAAATATTCGGTAGTAATTACTGTTCCACCCGGCATTTAAACTGTATACGTAGGGATCTTCATAAAAAGCTTCCAGCAGACGATCCAGAATTTGGTCCTTGATCCACGCCCAACCTTCATTTTTTGTCACCAATAGTTCGCAACGCAAACACAGCCAGTCAGGGGTAATGTATTGCCAGTGCTGGTATTGTCCGTCCGTCGGATTTTCAGGATCGAGCCAGTCTCCCCAGTTCATTTCTAACGTACCATCGATACCATTAACACCATTGTCAATCAGATCCAAGCATTTATCGACAATTTGCTCAACACTCGTTAATTCAGTGAATACTGCATTATCAGATACATCTTTTAACTCGGTAACCGGATCATCAAAATAAATTGCTCTCCCGTACTGCTTAGCCAATTGGAAGTAAGTCCAAGCCTTAATACGAAGGGTTCCACTTATCAAAGCTTTATAATTGGTTTCGGTAGCGCTATCCATAGCATCACCAATTTCCTCGCGGTAGGCAAACATTTTTGCCAGGTAGTCATTACATGCAATAATTACAGCGTAAATATCTACAGGGTCGGCAAATTCGTTTGTTTGTGAATAATTGTATTGATACAACTGCCACAGATCCTGAGGAGCATCAGCAGTTGGTTCCATAAAATCAGCTCGTATATCAGACATAAAGATCAGTTGGTCGCCAACATCTTGTAACTTAGTAATAATGCCTAAGTAGCCAGAGTACATTTCACTTTGTGAACTGACATAATCTTCGGAATTAATGATATCTGACGGGTCGGTATTAAAATAATTTTCACAGCCCGCAAATGAAAACACCATCAAAACGACGACTATATTTTTGAATATCTTTTTCATAGACTAAATTTTTAATTCAATTCTTTTGCTATTAATTCAAATTCCCAGGTTAGAAATTCAGGTTAAAACCAAATTTCACACTACGAGGAATTACAGCTTTTGCATAATCAACCCCTTGAAATGCTTCCTCGTAGGAATAAGCAAATTCAGGATCAAGCCCTAAGTAGTCGGTCCAGGTAAACAAGTTTTCACCAGTGACATAGATTTTTCCTGATCGGAAGAATTTAAGGAATGTTTGATCAAACTCGTAAGCAAGAGTCACATACTTGAGTTTTAAGTATGAAGCATCTTCGATCCAACGAGATGAAAACGCATTGTTGTTCATTGGGTCGCCATAAACAGCTTTGGGGATATCGGTAACCTGCCCATCTAACTGCCAACGATTTATTGCTGCCCGCGACTGGTTATTGAAGTTATCCAAAGCTTCGATTGAACGACGAGTGGCATTGTATGCCTCGTTTCCTGATGAGTAAGTAAACTCTGCCGATATCGATAAATTTTTGTAGCGGATATAGGAATAAAAACCACCAAAGAAATCGGGAGTAGCAGACCCCAGAATTTGCTTATCTTCTTCGCCAATCTGTCCGTCGTTATTTACATCTTCGTAGCGTACATCTCCGGCTTCGTAGTTAATTCCTCTCCAGTCTTTCAGGTTGGCAGCTGTTGCTTGAGCCTGAGAAGCAAAAATTCCTTCTGCTTTATAGCCGTAGAAACTGTAAGTATCTTCTCCTATTTGGGTTATAATCTCAGCTCCATCGGGTAAATCCATTATTTGTTTTGAAACATTACCTAATGATTTTACTTCATTTGTGAGTGTTGAAATATTACCTCCAACAATCCACTCAAAGCTTTTGCTTTTCAATAATGATGCTGATAGTTCAGCTTCAATTCCTGAGTTTGCAATTTCAGCAGAATTATCGTAGTAAGTTGGAGAGCCAAAAACAGAAGATACCGGCTGAGCAAATAACACATCGGTTGAAGTGGCATTGAAATAGTTCACGCCTAAATCAAGTCTGTTCTTCAATACCGAAAGCTCAACACCCAAGTCCAGTTGTTTTGTGGTTTCCCATTTCAAATTTGTGTTCGGGATGTTTGACCGCACTATACCTGACAATACTAAAAACGGTGTGCTCTGGTAATAGTTTTTACCATAGTTTGAAGAAAACCGGCTGTTACCTGTTAATCCGTATTCTACTCTAAAATCCAGCTTGTTTATGAAAGTTGAATTTTCAAGACTCTCCAGATGTTTCGCCATAAACGTTAATCCTGCTGAAGGAAAAACACCTAACCTGGAAGCATCTACGCCTGATGATGAAGTTCCGTCTAAAGCAACATTTACTGAAGCTCGTAGCAAGTTGTTCATGGTATAATCTCCATGAGCATACATATTCATCCAGTTCCATTCATTGATGTAACCAAAGAATTTGGTCGTACCACTTTCAACAAAGTTTAACGTTCTATAAAAGTCGTTGGCCGTGTTGTATCCTGCTCCCCCATCAAATTCTTTACTGGTAGTCAACATTTGTAAGCCACCATAAACATTCAACAGGTTTCCTGAATCAAACATTTTTTTGTATTTCGCATTCAGGTTATAGTACATATTTTTTACTTCTCCAGCTCCTGAACGTACGGTATTCTCTGCCAATCCGTTGTTCATTGAAACAATTGTGTTACTGCTACGTCCCGGGATAAAGATATTTTCCTGATCATAGTTGTAAAACAAGCCAATTGTTCCTGACAACAACAGTTCAGGTGTAACTTCATAATTAGCACCAAACCGGATATTAACATTATGCTGCCTGGTATTAGCTGCCAGCGTATTTGTGATAGCAACCGGGTTACTCACATCATAGCGGGCAATATCATACTCATCCAATACACTTCCATTCGGATCTTTTCGATACGGACTAAGCAACGGCATTTTATTGTAAGCCACTAAAACAGGGTTGGTTTCTTTAATCAAACCCTGTTCTTGCAAATCGGCCTGCATATAGGCCAATCCAATACTTGCCAATAATTCTAACTTACGGTTAACGTTGATACTGGTATTAATTTGAGTATGATAACGATCGCGTTTCGTATTATCAATCACGCCACCTTCATTCATATAACCTAGTGAGATATCATATTTTGCAACAGCATCTCCACCTTCTACCCTCAACACATTATTTGATACTACGGAAGGAGAATAAACCTCATCCTGCCAGTCGGTTTTATTGTTGTACAAGTAGTTGTAGTAATTATCCGGATCGTCGACCAGAAATGGGAAATCACCAATCAGGTCAGCCATGTTGGCATAATAAGTTAAGCCAACATCCGTTAAGTACGATTTGTACTCATCTCCATTCATTACCGGAATTTGCTGATCATTCCAGCTTAAACCGAACTGGGAAGTTAAACTGATTTGTGTTTCAAGTTTATCTGATGCAGACACTCCGTTGGTTTCGATCAAGATGACCCCATTCGCAGCCATTGATCCGTAAATAGAAGCTTCGGCTCCTTTTAATACAGTGATATTCTGGATGTCAGAAACATTCAATCCGTTAAAAATTCCACGAGAGTAACCCCCAATAATTGGAGATTCTTCGGTATCGGGCAGGTAAGGAATACCATTAACCAAGATGAGTGGCATATTTTTTCCTACCAGCGAGCGTACTCCCCGAATATTCAGATAGGAACCTTCACCGGGCATTCCACTTTTGTTGATTACACGCAAACCTGAGACTTCTCCCTGCAACGCGTTTTCAATGGTATGAACCTGATCCAGATCCTTTGCTCCAATATTCTTTGCAGCAGACGTTTGAGCGGATTTGGTCAACTTTGTATGTGGAAAAACCAAATCTTCGTTATATTTCGGTTTCGCCATATCGACCAGTACAATCCGAACATCAGTCCGCCCCAATAATGGCTGGGACAAATCGTAAAAACCCTGGGCTGAAACTGTTAATATTCCATCAGTATCGGCTACTTTAACTTCAAACTCTCCTTCCTCATTGGTTTGAACGACTCCCTCAACGCCACTAATTGTAATGACAGCAGAAGGAACAGCCTGATTATCGGGCGCTGTAACTTTACCTTTTACAGTGATATCTTGTGCCGACAATCCAAATACCAATAAAACGAATAGTATTGTCAGTGCTATTTTATTGTGTCTCATATTCAATACTTTATCCATTAATAATTATTTTCAGTGGGTCGTAGTGTCCAACAGTAAAGCTGGTATCTACCTTTTGTATTTCCGCTGGCAGCAATTGCTGCGATATCATTACTAGCCACTTTAATTTTAATTGGTTGTAATTCGGTGCCCGTAATGGTTACAATTCCGATCTCTCCGCCATCACAGTCGTAATAACTCGCTCTGTTTGAAACTGCCGCCCAATCTGCCGGAACATATCCTTCCGGGAAGCCATTATTTGTGCGGTCGTAGTGAATGTTAGGGTTCACATCATCGCTAACCAGCTCATCATTAAAATAAATCTGGAAAGTATGAGGGAACTTATTCGACTTAAAGCCCATACTAAAACTATATTCACCTGGAGGAACCATCACTACTGCCACAGTGCCATCTTCTTTCAAGGATATACCTGTTAATTCAACAGAACAGACACTTTCATTGGCCTTCGCTTCGTCGGTAGGCCAAGCACGCACTGTTTTATAGGGTATAAATGGCCAAGGGCCTAACGGGCCAAACCCACCGTCGTCAACGATGGAAATATTGCCGAGTCCTTCCCATTTATAGTATTCTTCTTTTTCTGTTTCGTTACAATATTCCCAAATGTAGAATCGGTTTTTAATCCGAAAGACGACAACATTATTCGGAATTTTTAAAGCTGTCGTGTAATAGGCTACCCCATTGCTCAGGGTTACCGGATTACTTGTATTTACTTTCTGCACAGTAGGTCGCCATTGAACTCCAGGAGTTGAAGCAGATTCGCCTTCAATATAACCACTAACAGAATAAAGATCTTCGGTACCGTCCAGCTGCTCAGGAGTTAACATACTGCTATAAAATGCAGATTTAATAATAAACTGCTCAAATTTTAAGCTGTCATTCGCATTTGGCTCGCGGTTCAATGCGTCCCGAACATCCTGATAAGCCTTATCCAGCGCTCCCTTTACAAGTGTATTATTGGGAACTAACACCGTAGATGAGAAAAACTCTGAACGCATATTCCATGATTCGGAACCGCCGGAGTCGTAACGATCCATCAATAAGTTTTTTGAGACAAATACCGAATCGTACACGGTATTTCCAGTATTATCAACACCTACCGGAATACTATTTTCCCGATCGAATGCACTTTCTTCATATTCAAAAACTAAATCTTTAAACATGCTATACTCACTGCCAAGGTCTGTTAGAAATTCATATAATGACTTTGGAGCATAAATCGCATCACTCATCACATACACAAAACCATTGTCTACCTGAATGATTTTAGAGATTCTTGAGTTAGCAATGAAGTACTCTGTAGTACTGGCTGTTTTCTCCACCGAAACCTCAAGGTACTTTCCATTCCACATCTTGATTGACAGGCCGTCAACCAGTTTGGTTGGTGTAAATGCCAAATCACTAACACAAGTGTTTGCAAAAAAGTTAGCATTTTCAATTTGAGCTCCACTCATTACACTGTTTGAGTACACCAAAACAGTAAATAATTGATCTTTTGTTTCCAGCTTCGTATAAACATCCTGCTCCGCGAATAATGTCGATATGGAGCTCAAGTCGGAATTAGTCTGTATGTATTCTTCGGCCGACATATCCACCACCTCAACGATGTCGCTATCTACCGTTTTACTGCCGGGCTCATAGTGCTGATCCCACTTCTCGGTACAAGAAAAGGCAAACAGCATGATCACCGCGGCTATTGCATATATATATCTTCTTTTCATCTCATTATAATTTAAGGTTTTCAAAGGCATTCGATGGAACTTGCTTATAACCATCTTCCTGTGTGTAAACATTTTTAGATGCTCGTTTCATAACCTACACTTTAATCGTTAATAGGAGTAAATTTGACGTAATCCAACTGCAAACGATACTTATTGTGCGTAGTTGCTCTTGAATCGAGTAGTACAATTTTAAACTCATGAGAGTCAGTTATCTCAAAGTCAACTTCATCAAACAGTACCATATCATAAATCCCGACAGAAGCCGCAGCACCATCGTACACGTATACTTCGTTGCTCGTTTGGTCAAGTGAAACTTTACACAAACTACCTCCCGAAACAAAAGGTGCCAGGGAACCAGCAGAAGCATAGTACAATTCAACTTTATATTTTCCTTTGAGCAAAACCGGGCTTTTCATGCTTACAGTTCCCAGATACCCCAGGTTAACTACCAACATATCGTGTTTATAAGCTCCATAAGAATTGGTTGCACCTCCATCACTCGATTTGGTAACAAGGTACCCTAATTGAGGATAACTAGCTGAAGTTGAATTCACTTTCAGATCGTAATAGCTTTCAATTGCCTCGTTGTCTTGAAATTCAATCCAGTACTCGCTGCCTTGAGCAGTTTGGTATATATCACCCAAGTCTTGACTGGCGCCATATTCATTCACAACAGAAGCAACATCATCATAATCAGCAACATCCCAAATTACAGTTCTTGGAGCTGGTGCGAAAACCGGCATATAATTATTTACTTCATGAAGAACGCCATTTTTAGCCGGCATGTCTGTTTTATCGGAGACCAGACCAATACCTGACGAAGTAGCCTCATCGTAATTCACATAGTACGAACCACTAAAATCATGAGTGGATAGGACTTGTTTCGGCGCCAAGGTGCTCCAGATTGCAGTAGAGTCGCCTTCAGAAAATGAAAGCAGGTCTGTGACGTACTTGGAACTTGAAAGTATATGATAGGCAACATATTGGTTAAGCGCATTGTCCGAACTTTCGTAATCGGTCGACGCTTCAACCTTTTGGGCTAAATCAGCTAAACTAGAAACGCCTGCATCTGCGAAAGTCGAATTGGAAACGACAAACATGGTATAATTCTTCTTTAAAACTGTTGTTCCTCCAAATTCAGTTTGAACAGTATCGTAGACTGTATTCAGCGTCTCGTCCCATCCTGTTGCCTCAACCGCTTCTTTGAAAATAGAATAACTCTCATTTTCGTTCAGCCGATCATAAACAGTTTCGACCAGCGGTGTTAGCACGTCGTTCAGCGTGTAGACAAATCCGTTTGTTACGGTATTCGCCAGTTCGTTAACAAGAGCCTCGTCGTTGATATAAACAGAGTTAATTCCTCCTTCGGCATCACCTGAATCATCAAATGAAACTGATAAATAGTCTCCGGAAATTGTTGTTTTCGTTAGTTTCCCGCCAATCAGAAATTCCTTCTGTGAAATTTCTCCTTCAATCACATGAAACTGAACAAGCGCCTTGGCATATTGAGGATCAAGATCGGTAACACTCGTCACCCCTTTCTTTGCCAAAAACGCATCAACCGCATCATTATTCGGAGCGAACAAGGTAAAGGACTTACTCGCTTGGTTTACCGCATTGTACAAATCTGCATACTTCAAAATGTCAATCCATTTCGAAAATTCATCCTGACGCGACTCCAGATAGGTCGCCGCCGGATCTAAATCGTACACTACAAAATTGTCATTTTCGTATGGGTCGTCGCATGAAAAGACGATTAAGAACACCATACAGAATAGCAAATATTTTTTCATAATCTAGGCTCCTTTTAATTTAATACTTGATAGTAAGGATTCTGCACAAGCAATCTGTTGTTCTCCAGCTCACTTGTCTCAATCGGTAAATATAGCGCATCATCGGTATTCAACACGGAGCGGATCCAGGCTGGATTAGCCGTGTTATTATAATTGACAACCATTTCCACTAAGAACTGGTTCCGGTATTGAAAATCATTACGTTTACCCATGCGGAGTAGATCGTACCACCGTTTACCTTCAGCAGCAAATTCCATATTTCTTTCGTGAAGTATAAACGCAAGCATATCGGCCTCAGATACCTCGGCCAATACTGGCTCAATCTCAGGCAAGTTGGAACGCGTTCTTACTTTATTAATCAGTTCAACAGCAACACTCCAGCTTTGAACATCAGAACTATTCAGGATCATTGCTTCGGCTTTCATAAGCATGACATCAGCGACACGATAAATAATGAAGTTCGCATCGTTCTCGACTCTTTGTTGTTCTTGAAAACCAATGCCAGAGTATTTCCAAATATATCCAATATTTGCATCGGTATAATTGTCGGCGTCAACATCAGGAATATAACTTCCATATATACTGCGCACAGCATCGTCGACTCCTGTTTCATCGGTTTCGTCAATCCAGTCTAACAACATTTGCCCCGTGTAAGTGTAGGCTGGAGCTCCATTTCCCATCACCGTTGACAGCTGGTTTGTCTGGTTAAAGGTTATATCATCCCAGTTAAGTTCAAAGATTGATCCGTTGCTATTTCCCGGATAGTATAATTCAATCCATTTTGTCGGGTCGGTTACAAATACCGGACGGAAAGCTGAAGTTGCATCCAGAATCTCATTACAATGAAGAATGGCTGTAGGATATTCTTCATTCCACAAGCAAACATCAGCCATTAATGCATGTAAGGCCCATTTAGTTGCACGACCTTTGGTGGCCCAGTCTTCTTCAAATTTCTCTTTTGCAGCACCAGTTTCCAGTGCTGTGGTAATATCAGCTTTAATTTGAGTGATAATATCAGCTTCCAACGATTTTTCTTTTTCATAGCTGATTTTATCTGTTTCGTAGGGTTCTAAAATCAAGGGAGCATCGCGCCAGTTGCGTACGATATAGAAATAGCTTAATGCTCTCAAAAAATAAGCCTCGGTAAGGTATGAATTCATCACCGCTTCATCGAAGGTTTCATCGCGCTGCATAACCGTTTCGGCATTTGCAATAACCGAATTAGACATGTTAATCACCTTATAGAGTGGAGCCCATGAAACCAAATCTCTATCATCAGGAGTTATCTGGAAAGACTGTAAATCGCTTCCCGTATTTCCGCCAATAGTCCGGCTGTAAATAGAAGCTCCGCGTAATTCTCCCCACATAAATAATTGTTCGTAAGCATCACGCAAGTAGACATAGCCGGAACCGAGCACTGCCTCCACTTCTTCTTTCGAGGTCCAGTACTCATCACTTACCTGTTCGTTTTCAGGCAGTACCGTAAGCCAATCGTTACAAGCTGTAAACTGAAAGGCCAGGATTAGTAATAAAAATATGTATTTAATCTTTTTCATCATTTCGAATCCTCCAATTAGAAGTTAATGTTCACGCCTACTGCAAAACGTCTTGAAATTGGCGTGTTTGCGTTATCTTCCACCAAAGCATTTGTAGCACTTGGCATTTTCACCTCAGGATCTTGTCCTGCATATTTTGTCCAGGTAAATAAATCGTATCCTGTTACAAATACATTTAGGTTCGACATCCCTAAGCTATTTACAATCTCGCGAGGCATGTTATAGCTGAGAGATAAAGATTTCAAACGGATATAGGAAGCGTCTTCAACAAAACGATCAGACCCGAGGTAGTTATACCCATAGTTAAATAAGGCTCGTGGAATATCGGTATTATCACCTTCCGTTCTCCACCTTTTTAAGGTTGCTGTACTCTGGTTATCGCGCCCATACATGGCTTCACTATTCATACGTCCTTTATTAATTACTTTTTGACCGGCACGTCCATGGAAAAAGGTTGTCAATCTCCAGGCTTTATACTTCAGCTGGAAACCACCACCACCGGTAAATACCGGCATGCTGTTACCCAAATAAACAATATCGTATTGGTTTATTACACCATCATTGTTGGTATCTTCGTATTTCGCATCACCAGGGAATACTTGCAATCCGCCATTCTGTGTAACAATAGGATCGCCTTCCATGTCATTCATGATATTGCCATCTGCGTCACGGGCATAGGTTTCTTCAACATTTTGGTAAACGCCCTCGTATCGGTAACCGTAGAAAGAACCTACCGGAACTCCTGTTTCCAAGCGTTGTGCGTAATTGCCATTTTTAAACTCGTAAGCTTCCTGTGTTAAATTATCAGGTAACGACACGATCTTGTTTACATTTCTGTTTAAATTGGCATTCACTGAAAGTCTCCAATCTGAATTTTTAAACACTTCGTAATCAACACGAAACTCAACTCCTTTATTGGTAATTTCTCCTGAGTTATAGTATTTAATACTAGTGAAACCAGTAGATGCCGGTATTTTCACATCCTTTTGCAACAAATCATCGGTTTTCTTATTGTACCAATCAAACGTTACGGTAAGCTTATTATCCATCAGAATAATGTCGGCACCAAGGTTTAACTCTTTTGAAGTCTCCCATTTCAAATTATCCAACTGAATCTTAATGGGAGCGATGGCACTCATATCCATATAGTTTTGACTTAAAGCCTGAAATGAACCAATATAAGGAGAGGCTCCATCGGGAGAACGACCTGAAGCACCATAACTGGCACGGATTTTAGCTTGATCAACCCATCCGAGAGATTTAATGAACTCCTCTTCCTGAGCCTGCCATGCTAAACCAACAGCGGGGAACATGCCCCAACGCTCCGATTTACCTAAACTCGAATTACCCTCGAAGTTTACGGTAGCATTAAGCATGTATCGCTCCATAAACGTATAGTGCGTATTTAAGATGGCTGACGTTGTTCTGGTTTCAGATGAGCCGGAACCCCGGCCAACGACATTTCCTCCGGTTGTAGGATCGGCCAAACCTGCAGAAGCTGCACCAGAGATCATACTCGAATAACTTGAACCTTGATTTTGACTTGTACGATACAAGGCCATTGCTACCAGATTATGACGTTCTTTCCAGTTTTTACGATACAGCAACTTGTTTTCGGTTTGAAGATTGAAACCATCAGACAACGCATCGGAACTTCGATTTGCCCATACACTAACACCGGTAACTCCTGTAGCTACCTGGGGTAGAAACTTCTCATTCCGGTTTGAGTTTAGTTTCATACTGGTCCAACCAGTATAAGTCAATTCGGGAGTGATGTAATAATTCATCCGGAAAGTAATCCGCGATTCCCGAATAGAAGATGTATTAAACCCTTCGTTAACCAATGCTACGGGGTTATAGTTCTCCTTTCCCGTAAAAGAACCTTGGAATTCATCAAAGTTTTGACGCGAAAAGTACTCATCGGTTCTTTCACCCGTAGCCTCATCAATCCAGTAAGGACTTTTGTTAGGCATCTTTGCCATCGCTTCTGAACGAGCATTACGCCAGCCACTACCATTATCGTAGTTACTCTTTCTCTCCGTTTGGGTATAGCTATAATCAACATCAACACGTAGCTTTTGCGAGAAATTATAGTTAATGCTCAGCAAAGAAGTGAGGCGATCAAGCGAGGTACCAATTGTGGTTCCCTTATCATTTAAGTAACCAACAGAAAAACGATAAGTCGCTTTATCTCCGCCTCCCATCATCGAGAAGTTATTATCTTCAGAGATCGAAGTTCGGCGTACTTCATCCAACCAATTGGTATTGACATTGTATTCATCGAAATAACGCCAGGTTGGGCTATAGTTAATTTCAGGAGTGTCAAATAATAAGCGAAGCTCCGTAGATGAATTCGATAACCCCTTTGCGTTTGCGGTATTCCAGATTGCATCCTGCATCAGAGCAACATATTGGTTACCATCTAACATTGGAATAGGATCAGGCTCAAACCGGGTTGTTAACTTCGAAGAGTAGGTAAATCTTGTTTTACCTCTAGCTCCTTTTTTGGTCGTGATCATTAAAACACCGTTACCTCCTTTGGTTCCCCAGATAGCGGTTGCTGCAGCATCTTTCAACACCTCAATCGACTCGATATCGGTAGGAGAAATATTGACCAACTGACCAAAATCTTCGGCATTCGCAGTAGCGAAATTGAAATCATCGTTAATACTCGTCGAGTACGGAATACCATCGATAACGATTAAAGGTTCGGCTGAAGCATTCAAGGTACTTGTTCCGCGAATACGGATTGAACTTCGAGCACCCGGGTCACCACCAGAGATGATATCCACACCTCCCAATTGTCCTTGAAGAGCTTCTTCGAGAGTGGTTACAGGAGAAACGGCCATAATTTCATCCATGTCAACCCGTTGGGTTGCCGCCGTTTGCTGCTTCTGTGTAATTCCGGTAACACGGTCAACATGTCGCCCTGTTACGGTAACTTCATTAACTTGTCTGTCTTCTGATTCAAGTACAACATCAATTTTGGCTTGACCTTCGTACGAAATCTTCTGACTCTTTAAGCCAATAAAAGAGAAAATAATGCTTAGATTTTCTTCATTAGATGGCACACGGAAGTTATATTCTCCAGTAGGCCCTGTTGCCACCCCGGTAAGGAAACGGTTTTGGCTGTTTGCCACCACAACGTTTGCTCCGGGAATAGGTATCTTTTCGCCATCAACCATTTCAAAAACCCTACCGGACAGAACCTTTGTATTCTGTGCCTGAAGTATCCCTGAAAACAGGAGTAAAAAGACGATTATCAAATATTTTGTTTTATTCATAGTGAGTCGGTTTCATGAGAAATACTAATTTTTCTTGCAGCTGGTAAATCGTTCATCAACTGAATCATCCTGGTGCTTGCAGTTGAATAGAAACTTATCAAATAGTTCATATCTTTTTGATTAAAGTACTCCGTTTATGTAGTGCACACCACCGTCGTTATATGAAAACGGGAAATAATAGAAATCAGGCACGACATCTACTTTATTACCAGTTCCAATTTCAGCTCCGTTTAGTTGAACACTTAATTTTTGACCATCATCGAAGATGGATAGTTGGGTGAAAACAACACCGTTAACACCATCTGAATACGCTCGTTTCGTGTCAAATTCGCCATTTACGCCTGATCCTACATAGGGATAAGTTGATATTCCGTTGTCCTCGGTAAGAACAAAGTAGCACTTTAGGTAACCAAGTAGAGCTGCCTGATCAGAAACAGTTCCATCCGTTTCAACTCCGGGAATTTCCCCAGCCAACACTGCTGCATCAACTGCATCGTTAGTAGGAACGAATGCAAGACAGCGCAGTCCGTTAAGGAAATTAATCGTTCCGGTTTCAGACTCTACTGCTCCGGCATCGCGCAATAATTGCGAAAACCTATAATATGGATAAGTAGCATCTTGCGTAATCGCCAGACGATATTGCATCGATTGTGTTGAAATAATTGGCCTGAAGATTTCCGGACTTGAGTACGTGTAAGCTTTACCGTTTGTCCAGCCAGCTCCGTTATACGTTCTTTCTGTAATATCGTAAAAATCAACAGTCGAAGTTGGCTGCTCAAAATAACTATTGAACAGAACACTCGTTGTAATTTGACCATCCTTGGCAAACCAATAAGAATAAGGCACATTGGTACGAAGAACCTGAGTCCCTGAAGAGCTAATGCCAACTCCACCAGTAACCGTATGTAAATTAACGGTTTCAATCATAGCCGACGTGCTCATTGGTGCAAAATCACCACCATCCGACGACCATAATTCGTCAGCAACTAAACCCATACCACCTTCTTCCATTTGAGCAACACTCGGAATAAGTACGGTAAAATTAGACTCGTTACTTGACAAACCAACTAACAACTCAGTTGGATCAAGCATATATAAATACCAGGATAGATCTTTGTTGCGAAATGCTGGTCCGGTAATAGATTTAAACATACCCGGGGGATCCAATTTTTCTAATCCGTAAAACACTCCGTTTTGGCAAACAACACGATTTTCAGCAGGAACTGCATCAACATCAAAATTGATGACCATGTCGTAAGAATTCAAGACTTCTCCACCTTTAATTTCTTCAGGAAATACAATGGCAGAAGCATAATAACTATTGCGAATGAGATATTGGATTGCAATACTATTTACCTCATTGATATTATCGTATCCTCCCGGAATCCAATAATCAGTCATAAACTCATCAAATGCTGAATTCGACGGAGCAAAGGTGCTGTACGCGATTGATGAGTTTGTGGCAATACTTTGATAAAAAGAAGATGGCCATTCTAATGCGATATCAGCCAGCGGAAATTCATGCCGATGGCGATAAAGATCAGTACCATTACCAAAATCAAGAGTCAATTGCTCATCCAACTCAAAATAGGAGTATGAATCATACAAGTCGATATAAGTCGAATAATCTGGCCGACCTTTAAGCTCTGCATGAATTGTATTTAGTGGCTCAACCACATCGTCAACTAAATATAAATATCCGTTGTCTGCAATAATCTCATACTCGCTAACCGATGCGTTTGAAACATTAAAGCCATCATCTCCTGTCCAGCTTGAGCCGGAATAGAAATATTCGTAATTATACTTCGCATCAATGTTCTTGGTGTCGAACATCCGGTAAGAAAACACCGGTAACAGTGCCTCGTTGTGATAGACAACGATGCTATTTCCAGAAGTATCCGTTCCCATACTAGGAGCTTCTTGACTACGCGTCCGGTGTTTGTAATATAAGCCGGCTTCAAAGTTCTTTTCATCTTCTGGCGCACCATCACCTTGAGACGGACGGAAATTCACGAGTTTATCTTTGTCGTAAGAGTAGTACATGATGTGAAATCCGATCAATTCTTGTAGTTCTTCTGCGGAAAAATCCTCTATCGAAGATTTTCCATTCTCAGAAAGATAGTTGGTGAGTGCTTCGTCATTTGGAGCCATTACGGTTACCAAACTTTTACCCTCCATGATAGGCTTAAAACCAGCAAGTTCTGCTCCTTGAAGAAAGATCGTATAGTCGCCCCTTTCTTCAAGCACTTGCCAAGCGCTGCCTTCAAGCCATGTCGGTGCTTCGTAATGCTCCTTCATTTTATCTTCGCATGAACTGAATGTAAAAGCAAATATGAATACCCACGCTATCGTTCTAATGAATTTCATTTTATCCATATAATTCATTTTTATGATTAGTTTTTAAATACTGATTCCAGGACGGTTAGATTCCTGACTAGGAACCGGAATAAACTGACCTTGAATAATTGGTGTGAAGTGACATTGTAAAATGCTACTATTGTATAGCAATGAAATTGCCTTGGAAAGATAATTGCCTTTGAACAGGCAGAGGAATTCGATTAACACTTTCATGTGTCTCCGTTCGTTTTTCATAGTTAAGTTTGTTTTTAATAGTTAAGCGTGTTCTTTATAGATGTGTTTTTGTTAGTTCTATTTTTAAAACCAAGCAGGTTGATCTTGGTGTTATAAACTTTGCAAATTTGATATTTGCTCTATCCAACTTTGCAAAAAATCAAGTGAGTTCATTTTTCATTGGCCGTTAATTTTCAAGTGCTAATTCTACCAAACAAATATAGGCTGGGTTACCACCTCGCTCTCCTGTAATTTTGTACGCAATTATCCAGACAAATTGATTTTTATACTCAATATCAGTGCATTTGCAACACCAAAGGAGAAATAGCGGAGGTCTATTTAAAGATTAATTAATATCGGCGAGATTAGTCAGACGCTAGCGAACACCCGATTTAGGAAATAGCTGTCTCGAAGTATATGGTGGAAATCAGGTCTACATTCGTGAGTCGCGGAAATCAAAAAAAACGATCCTAGCGTTGTGAAGATTATATTTAAAACGATCTTCTTCAAAAAAAAAATTTAGTCGATAAACGGAATTACCACTATGAACTATCGGTTTTGCTTTTGGTATTCAGAGGGTGTTTTACCAAAGTGTTTTTTAAATATCCGACTGAAGTACTCCGGGTCACTGTACCCAACATCAAAGGCTACTTCAGAAACGGTGATGCCGCCTGAGCATAATAACTCAGCTGCCTTTTTCATTCGTATAATTCGAACAAAATCTTTGGGAGAGTAGCCGGAAATTCCCTTCATCTTTTTGTAAAACACCGTTCGCCCAAAGCCAAATTCCGGAAGCATCTTGTCCACCGAAAAATCAGAGTCAGTCATGTTTTCCTCAACCAAACGAATAACCTTATCCATAAACTCCTGATCGGTCTTTGAGCTTGTAAGCTCCTTGGTTTTAACATTGGTATCTTTCCCAAAGCGCTCCCTGAGCTGTTTCCGCTGCTTCAGGATGTTTTGAACCCGCTTTTCAAGATACACCATATTAAATGGCTTGGTGATATAATCATCAGCACCTATTTCAATTCCTTCAATTTTATGCTCCTCCAGCGATTTTGCGGTTAACAGGATAATTGGAATATGACTGGTGTAAAACTCATTTTTCAAAATTCCGGTTAACTCCAAACCATCCATTTCAGGCATCATCACGTCGCAGATAATTAAATCCGGGTTCTCCTTTCGAGCTAATTTCACCCCTTCTTTTCCGTCATAAGCTTGTAACACATTGTATTTCTGAGAAAGATGTTCTACCAAAAACTTTTGTAAATCGGGGTTATCTTCCACGATTAGAATTTGATCTCTTTTACCTGTTTTGGCTGCTTTACTTATTGAATCATCTTCTGGTTCATCATCCTTTATGGTATCAATATACTGCCTTGTATAACTTGGCTCTCTATAGGCTGTTTGCACTTCACTCATATCATCGGCAGGAACAAGAACTCCCACAAACCTGATTTTAAATGAACTTCCTTCTCCTCGTTTACTTTCAACAAAAATTTCGCCTCCCAACAAGTCAACCAACTCACGACACAGAGACAACCCAATACCTGTACTCGATTCGTCTTTCCATTTAGATCGGTTTCCCAAATTAAATCGGTCGAAAATATGAGGTAAATCCTTCTCCCGGATTCCTTCACCCTCATCAATTACGGCAATTGTCAGTTCTCCATTCATTTCATCACTCGACAATTCAAGTCTGATTGACCTTTCAGATTCGGTGTGTTTAAAAGCGTTTGACAACAAATTGAACACTATTTTTTCAAGCGCTTTATAGTCAAGGTGGGCTCTCAAGCTCTTTTTATCGTGTATAAAAGAAAAATGAATATTCTGCTTTTTTGAAAATGGCAGAAATGCCTGGTAAATTTCATTTAAGAAATCAACAGGATCACCGTTAATTTTATTGAGCTTAAAAAATCCTTTCTGAATTTTTCTAAAATCCATTAGCTGGTCAATCAACTCTAATAAACGTCGGGTATTTCGTTTCACCATTTTCAACGAGCTAAACATTTCTGCCGGAAGTTTTGCATTTGCGAGCATATCTTCAACAGGACCAAGAATCAGGGCTAGTGGAGTTTTGAACTCATGTGATATGCTTGTGTAAAATTTTAATTTATCGTCGGCTATCTGCTTTTCGAATTCGACCTCGTGCTTCAACTTAATTCTTTCGAGTGTAAAACGCCGCACTAAAAAAAGGATACCCGCAATTAATAATGTATAGAGCAAGTAGGCCCAGGCCGTTTCCCATGGCGGGGGAGTGATTGTGATTGCCAGCTTCATCTCCGGGTTTACCCATAGCCCATCGCTATTTGATGCCTGAAGCCGGAATTGATAATCTCCGGGCTCCAATTCGCGATAAATGGCAGTATTTAAATTACCCGAGTTATTCCAGTTTTGCTCATACTCTTCAAGCTTAAATTTATATTGAATCTTTGAGGGAGCCTTATAATCCAAAGCTGCAAACTCAAATGTGAGGAAATTTTCGTCATAATTTAAATGAATAGCTTGAGAGGAATCACCTAAAACACTGCGAGCACGATTTAATTTTTTTTGACTGGTTTTCCCATTGATTTTGAAATCAGTTAAAACAATCGGGGCTTGCCGGTACGATTTCTTAATGGAATCAGGATTAAACCAAATCATCCCTGAGATATGTCCAAATATTAATTTGCCTGTGGACGTTTTCAAGGCTTCTCCCTCCGAAAAAGAATTTTCAGTTAAACCGTCAGCAATATAATAGTTATCTACGCCACCTATCGTCGGATTGTATTTATTCAAGCCAAAGTCGGTTCCAATCCACAGCGTTTGATCTCCATCTTCAACAATACTTAAAACAAGATTGCTCGATAAGCCATCCGTTTGCTGGAAGGTTTCAAAATAAAACTCATCTCGATCTTTTGTTCCAACATATCTATTGACACCTCCTCCATAGGTTCCCACCCATAGCCGGTTCTTGAAATCCTCAGTAATACATATAATATCGTTGTGCGACAATCCCCCCACAGCATCTGACCGTTCGATCGTAATATATTTTTTATCGTCTGTCTGCCGATACTCGGAACTTAAAAAATTTAGCCCACTGGCGGTACCAATCCACATATTTCCGTCATGATCTTCTAAAAAGCACCGAACCCGATTATCGGAAATAGAGAATTTATCATTTTCATTATGCGTGTAATTAAGAAACTGTTGATCGGGAAGTAATGGATTTTTGATGACATTCACACCTCCATGATAAAGCGCCACCCACATCTGGCGGTTACGGTCTTCGTGCAAATCGAAAACGTCGTTATACGCTAACGAAGCGGGGTTGTCGGGATCGGAAACCAGTCGGGAAATTTCCAGTTTACCCGGTTGAATCGAAGAGGCTTTTTCCGGCAAATTCCTGATCACATAAATTCCGCTTCCTTTTGTCGCAATCCAGATTTGCCGTTTATAATCTTCTTCAAAGGCATAAACACCACTTGAAATCGAAATACCCTCAAGAATATCATTCAACACAAAAAGTTGATTAAAATTTTGATCATAAACAACAATATCACCCCGTTTATCTCCTGTCCATATCCAATTTCTGCTATCTTCAAAAATAGCTCGCACTTCATTCGAAAAATCCTTTTTCGTAGAATTGTCCAGTTGTAAAGAATGAAAATTCGTTTTCCGGAGATTTGCTTTGTTGGCTCCCCTTTTATAGGTTCCTATCCATATATTGCCAGACTGATCGCCAGCCAACGACAACACAAGGTTTGAGGACAAACTCTCCGGATTATCGTCGTCGTGCAAGTACTGCTCAAAGGTATCTGTATCCCGGTTAAACCTTGAAACGCCACCACCATATATACCAACCCACAAATTACCATTGACATCTTCGTAAAAGAGTTGCTTCTCACCTTCTAATATTGACTGTCGAATTTCGGGACTTAGCGGATATTGCGTGAATCGTTTTTCACGAACCTGAAAACGTGTAACTCCCCTCCTGCTGGTAACCAACCAAAAATCGCCATTCATATCCTGATAGCACGACGAAATATACTCTGTTACAAGTTCGCTATTTCGACTGTTATAGTGCGTAAGCCCGCCTGTTGTTTTATCGATTAATACCAATCCCTTTAAAGAGCCGATGCACAAATATCCAAATTTGGACTCTTCTATAAACGTTATATTAGACCTTCGGGCTCCAGAAGTCGCAGTTTTCCATACTAACTCTTGTTGATCGCCGTTTAGCTTAAAAAGTTCGCCATTTAAACAGCCCACCCAAATACTTTTGGCAGACTCATATAACGCAGTAATTGACAGAGAAGGCTCGTTCAAAAAATACTGAAAATCAGGTGTCCCATCTTGTTTAATTCGATCATTGGGTAAGTAACACAATCCGGCGGACGTACCAAACCAAACGCCTCCATCACGCCCTTTTTCAATAAAGTTCAGACTATTGGAAGTCAAGCCATTTTCCACATTAAAGAAATCCAGTTCGAATTCCTCCGAATCTGTTTTCGAAATAACTCTGGCACAGCCCCCTCCGTTAATATTCAGCCAAACAACGCCGGGAGACGATTCGTATATTGAATGTACCTCCAATGTTTTTAACTGATCGCTAAAAGCTACCGGGAAATTGACAAATTTTTCAGTTTTCGGATCAAAGCGATGGGCATTTTCGTCGTATGTTGAAACCCAAATATACCCGGCACCATCCTGAAATATATCCCGAACCTTATTGTTGCTTATTGAAGTAGAGTCGTTGGGTGCGTAGTTGAATGTTTTAAATTTCTGCCCGTCATACCTGCTTAGTCCATTCAATGTGCCAAACCACATGTAACCTTGCTGATCCTGAAACATCGTACGCACCGAATTATTCGCCAGCCCGTCCTCAATCGATAAGTTCTCAAAACTGAGCTCACTCTGACTAAAAGACTGGTCAAATGAAAAAACCAGAAAAAATATGCAAATCAAATATTTCATTCACCTTGTTTAGCTTCCGCTAAAATAGAAATAATAAAAAAACCAACCGACATGATTAAGAAAAGATAATTGGTTAAATTCCTTGCTGATTTTTCTTGTTGAAAAGTAGAAAATTTTACTACATTTGCAGTCCGATAACAAAATGGTCTCTTGGCCGAGTGGCTAGGCAGCGGTCTGCAAAACCGCGTACGGCGGTTCGAATCCGCCAGAGACCTCTTTTTAGGATTCCAAACGACATCAAAAGCCAGTAAATCGTTGATTTATTGGCTTTTTATATTTTTTAACATATCAAAATAATCCAATCAAAACCATATTGCTGGTGTACGATCCGGTGAGCTTTTTTTTATACTAAATTTGCTCACCAGCATCCGTGCATTGATTTGTATATCTGAAGGATACGGAAACAGAACTCATTAATTTATTGACAAAAATGATCTTGTTTGAAGCATTTTCCGGTGAGCAAAAATGGGGTCATCAAATAAAACAGTTCAGAACACACTAAAACAAATGAATATGGAAACGATGCAAACATTTGGAATTCAGTTTATCACAAGACAAAGCAGAGAAAAAAATGATCTAAAAAGCCAACGAATTTTTGCCCGAATTACCATCAATGGTTCAAGGGCAGAAATCTCATTAAAACAACGAGTGGAACCTAAGGACTGGAATTCAGTCAAAGGAATGGCAAAAGGCAAATCAGGAGAGCAAAAAAAACTCAACCAATTTCTGGATCAGGTAAGAACAAAATTATCTAACATCTACAGGGAACTTATGGTCGAAGGAGAGCTGCCCACTCCCAAGGCTGTAAAAAACCACTTTCTTGGAATTAAAGAACAGGGCAAAACTCTGCTCGTCGCTTTTGACTATCATCAAAAGATATCCACGAGTGACCTTTCAGAATCAACCCTCCAACATTATGAAACTACCGGGAAATATGTGAGAGAATTTCTACACAAACACCTCCAGACATCCGATATATATCTTTCGAAAATAAACTACAAATTTATTACTGACTTTGAGTATTTTCTGAGAACACGACAACCAACGGATCATATAAAACCATTATCCAACAATGGAATAATGAAGCACCTGGAACGTGTACGTAAAGTCATCAAATTAGCGAAGAAACTTGAATGGACAAACAAGAATCCATTTGAGAGCTATCAAATTAAGTTCAAGAAATTTGATCGTGAATATCTGGAACCAGACGAACTGCAAATTCTGGAAAATGCAGAATTCAAGGTAGATCGCCTAAAATACACCAAAAATCTCTTTATATTCAGCTGCTATACAGGTCTCGCCTATAGTGATGCCATTCGGTTAAAATTGGAAAATATTCACCTCGGAATTGACGGAAACTATTGGATTATTACAACACGAAAAAAGACCAATACCGCATTAAGACTTCCAATATTGCCTAAAGCCCAGGAAATAATTGAGAAGTACAAGGATCACCCCCGTTCAGTGCATCGCGGAACAGTATTCCCTGTTATTTCTAATCAAAAATTGAATAATTATCTCAAGGAAATAGCAGATATCTGTGGAATTAAAAAGAACCTCACTTTTCATTTGGCCCGGCACACTTTTGCCACCACGGTAACCCTTAGTAACGGGGTCCCGATCGAAACGGTCTCAAAAATGCTTGGACACACCTCGTTGCAAACGACACAGATTTATGCCAGAATTGTTGATACCCGCATATCTGATGACATTTCAATTCTGAAATCAAAACTTGAAACGAAGGAAATTCCGACAAACAAAGTTAACCATTTGAAGTAATAAAGAGTCGATTGAATTCATTCAATATGTTTACGGGGAACGGATCATATATGTCAATTGCACGGAATAAACTGCAGACTCCATTTCTTTTGCACGTTCCTTTACTTTTCGTTCAAAGTCCTCCACCTGCAGATGGATCTTTTGACCCACTTTTCATCGCGGTTGTAACGAAAGATATCCTCCAATCAAGGGAAGGAGTGTCCCCCTGGAAACCGATTTGGGATGTAATCGGTACTCCTTGTGGTCGTCGTTGCCTTTGGCAGTATACCCGTATAGCAATTGAAAACAAACAGGTCACGGACTTATCTCAGCCTTTCAATTTATAAATGCTTGTCTCAATTGCTTCAAGCTCTATTTCGGTAAAACAATCTTGGTGAACTCTTTTGAATTTCAGTCGGTAGGCAGCAATTAGGATTTTCTCAATCCACTCCTTTCAAACAGCTAAATTCGCCAGTTTCCGTAGCCTTCGTACTTGTTCAAGAAATGTATTGAGTTTCTTGTATTCGTCCGGCAACCAATCCAAGTGAGAATCTAAAAAGTGCATGTGACGACCTCAGAGGGTATTTGTAGAACCTGAAACCCGAAAATGAAGACTTTCCCTGCCGGTTTTTTCTGAAAATCGGCCTAAACGTCGGTAAAAAATGCCCTTACTTCGATTCCCTTTTTTACTCGCTGATTGCTCCGGTACATTTACAGGCAAATTAGAAACATATGAAAACAAGTCAAACAACCATGATCTTTATGAGCCTGATCTTCCTGCTCACCACGCTGGGGGTACAAGCTCAAGACGAACCCTGGACACTGGAAGCGTGCATTCTTTATGCTCTGCAGGAAAACATCCGGGTGAAACAAGCCGACCTGACAGGACAACGCAATGAACTGTACTCCGAACAAGCCAGGGCTGCCAAACTCCCCTCATTGAGTGGTTCCGTTTCCCAAAACTTCAACTGGAACAAAAGCCTGCAAACGGCCAGTGGGCAGTACGGCAGTCTGGAAGGTGCCAACAGCACAAGCTATGGTCTCAACTCAAGCATGCTCCTGTTTAACGGGATGAAGCTAAACAACCAGGAAAAGCAAGCTGAACTGAATTTGCAAAGTAGTTATTACTATGCCGAGACGATCAAAGAATCGATCGAACTAAGTATTCTCCAGGCATTCTTGCAAGTGCTGTATGCGCAGGAAAATGTAACAAACGCCCAAAAACAAATTGAAGCCACGACGGAACAATTAGCCTTGGCCGAAGAGCGGCTGAACCTGGGTATGATCTCTCAATCGGATTATCTGCAAATCAAATCGCAGCTGGCCGCCGAAAAACTAACACTGGCCAATGCATACAGTGTCCAATCCATTGCTAAAGTCAGTCTCATGCAATTGATGGAGCTTCCGGTTGACAATGGGTTCGAAATAGCCTCTCCCCTGCTGGAGTCGCTTCTGGAAAAACAGGTTCAACCCAACGCCTTCGAAATTTACCAGCAGGCACTTGCTATAAAACCACAAATTAAAATGACCGAACTGGACCAACAAAGCGCCCGGCTCGAAGAAAGGATTGCCAAAGCTAGTCTGCTGCCAAGTTTGTCGTTGAACGCGAACCTCGGAACCAATTATTCCAGTTTGCAGTCGGGCTTCGACTATTCCAGCCAGTTGAAAAATCAAATCAGCCCATCGGTCGGATTAAGTTTATCCATTCCCATTTTTCAGAATAAACAAGCTCAAACCAGTATTGGCCTGGCAAAAATCAGTATCACCGATGCCGAACTGGAAGCAATCAATACCCGGAATGAGTTACGCAAGGAAATTGAACAAGCCACGGTCGATGCCCTTTCAGCGCAATCGGAATACAAGGCCAGTATGGAGCAATTTCAGGCGGTTCGGGAATCAAACGAGGTAGCCAACGAAAAGTACCAGATCGGGCTGATGAATTCGGTGGACTATTTGTTTGAAAAAACCAACCTGATCACCGCCGAAAGCGCGTTGCTACAATCAAAATACCAGCTCATTTTCACAGCCAAAATACTTGATTTTTACAAAGGAATTCCATTAACACTTTAATATACAGTACAAATGAAAAATAAAACTTTATATATCGGAGCAGCTGTTGTGATAGTCGTTGGAGGATTAATACTTGGCCTATCAACTGGGAAAACAGAAATGATAAAGCTTGAAACAGCAAAAATAACTCGAGGAAATGTAAGTAATATCATTACAGCAACCGGAGCATTGGAAGCTGTAGAAACTGTAGAGGTTGGTACTCAGGTTTCTGGTGTTATTCAAAAAATTTATGTCGATTATAATTCACAGGTAAAAAAAGGACAATTGCTAGCTCAGCTGGATGAAACACCACTCAGAGCTCAGTTAGATCAAAGTAAGGCCACCGTTGATCAGGCAGAAGCACAGGTGAAATACCAAAAAGCAACCTATGAGCGATATAAAACACTAATCGGTAAAAAATTAATAGCCCAGTCTGATTTTGATCTTCAGGAATACAATTGCAACAATGCTGTTGCTGCGTTAAATCAAGCCCAGTCAGCCTACGACAAGAATAAAATCAACCTGGATTATGCTACCATTACTTCGCCTATTGATGGAATTATACTTGAAAGATCGGTAGATGAAGGGCAAACTGTAGCGTCGAGCTTCAATACACCAACCATGTTTATTATTGCAAATGACCTGACACAGATGCAGGTTGAGGCTGATGTTGATGAGGCTGATATAGGTAAGGTATATACAGGACAACGGGTTGATTTTACTGTTGATGCATATCCTGACTTGGTATTTGAAGGGAAAGTTACACAGATCCGCTTGCAACCTGTTGAAACTTCAAATGTGATTACTTACACTGTTGTCATTACGGCTCCGAATCCAGACAAGAATTTAATGCCAGGTATGACTGCAAGTGTTTCATTTTATCCTGCAGAAAAGGATAAAACATTAATCCTTCCGGCAAGGGCTTTAAATGTATCAATTGATCAGAGTGAAATAAAGATTTATGCAAAAAGTAATCCTGAAGTGACGATTGAAGAAGCTAGCTTGAAAACTAGTTCAGAGAAAGAAAGATTAGTTTGGATTCAGAATGGGAATACGATCTCACAGAGAAAAGTTGTAGTTGGAAATACGGACGAAGCAAACTATGAGCTTTTATCCGGACTTAACGAAGGCGATGAAGTGCTGACTACTTTTGAGCCGGAAAAATCGGAAAGTAAAAAATCCGTTTTTGGACCAGGCCCCAGATAGTCATCATGAAACTTAAAAAGGAAGGAAGCAAAAATGTCTGAAAAGAAAACAATTATAGAAGTTAAAGATCTCAAAAAAGAATTTGATCTGGGAGAGGTAAAGGTTCATGCGTTGAGAGGTATTAACCTGCAAATCAAAGAAGGGGAGTTTGTAGCGATCATGGGAACAAGTGGATCTGGAAAGTCAACCATGCTAAATATACTTGGGTGTCTTGACCGACCAACTTCTGGAGAATACATCATTGACGGTGTTCCAATAAATGATTTGACTAAGAATGAATTAGCTGGATTGCGCAACACCAAACTTGGATTTGTTTTTCAGTCTTATAACTTGCTGTCACGAACCACTGCCCTTGAAAATGTTGAACTTCCACTATATTACAATTCGAAGATAAAAGCGAAAGAACGTAAAGAAAAAGCAATAGCAGCATTAGAAGCGGTTGGTTTAGCTGACAGGATGCACCATACACCCAATCAATTATCCGGGGGACAGCAACAGCGTGTTGCTATCGCCCGGTCGTTAGTCAATGATCCTGTGGTGATCCTGGCTGATGAAGCAACAGGGAACCTGGATACGAGAACGTCCTACGAGATTATGTCCTTATTTCAAAAATTGAATGAAGAAGGCAAAACGATCGTCTTTGTTACCCATGAACCTGATATTGCAAGGTTTACAAGTCGTCAGGTTATTTTTAGAGATGGGCATGTGATTAGTAAGGAATTGGTTAAAGACAGGCTTTCAGCAGCCAAAATGCTGGCCGAATTACCAGTTGAAGAGGACTATTAAATATTTACAAAATGAATTACTTAAATACATTTAAAATAGCGCTTACAGCTATAAGAAGAAATAAGCTTCGGGCATTCCTCACCATGTTGGGTATTATCATTGGAGTTGCATCAGTTATTGCGATGTTGGCAATGGGCGAAGGATCAAAGTCATATATCAAAAATCAGATGTCAGGTTTGGGAACCAATTTAGTGATGATCATGCCGGGAGCAGAGGCCCATGGACCCGTACGAAGTTCGGGTACTTCAAAGTTAGAGATGAGTGATCTGGAAGCCATAGCCAGAAATCAATATGTTGCTGCAATATCCCCTTTAGTACAGTCCAGTGCTCAGGTAGTTTATGGGAATAATAACTGGTCAACCTCAATTTATGGTGTAACACAAGAGTATCTCCCAATAAAAAACCTTGTTATTGGTTCCGGTCGGGTTTTTACAGTGAAGGAGCTTCATGCTCTCGAGAAAGTGTGCATTATTGGGCAAAAAGTAGCTACTGAGTTGTTTCCGCAGGGTGAAGATCCACTGGGAAAAACAATCCGGGTAAAAAATACTCCTTTTAAAGTGATCGGGATTTTACAGGATAAAGGAACAGCATCTATGGGACAAGATCAAAATGATGTTATTATTGCACCTTACACGACAGTCCAAAGAAGGTTATTGTCCATTGATTATATTCAAGGAATTAATTTGTCGGTGACAGATGATAAAGATTCAGAAGCTGCTGTTGCTGAAATTAAACAAATTTTGAGAAGAGAACATAAAATTAAAGAAGGAGACGATGATGATTTCAATATCATGTCTCAATCAGAGATGATTAGTACTGTTTCAACAGTGATTGATGCCATTAAATATTTACTGGGGGCAATTGCCGGAATTTCATTATTAGTGGGAGGTATTGGTATTATGAATATCATGCTTGTTTCAGTTACTGAAAGAACCCGTGAAATTGGACTCCGTATGTCTGTTGGTGGACGTGGTAATGATATTCTGTTGCAATTTCTGATTGAAGCTGCTGTGCTTAGTGTACTTGGAGGAATTATCGGGATTATTATCGGATATTTACTTGCAACATTTGCCGGTAATATGTTAGGAGTTGAGGCACTTGTCCGGCCTTATTCCGTTGTGTTATCTTTCTCTGTTTGTGTTGGTATTGGATTGTTTTTCGGATGGTATCCTGCCCGAAAAGCTGCGAATTTGAATCCGATTGATGCCATTCGATATGAATAATTAACACGATTAAACTATTATGAACTGGATAAAACAAAATTGGGGATGGATGACAGTGATCCTCCTTGCATTTCTTCCGTTAATTGGCGTTATCCAAATGATCAAGCTGGATTTCTCGGGATCAGCTGAATCATGGATGACAATGGATTCCTTTACTGTACAAGGCCATGAACCTGAAGAGTTGTTTCGGGAAGTTTCAGGAGTTCAAATGGCGGTTAAGGAAACCGGGGAATGGGCTATCCGTTGGATTGTTATTATTTTGAGTCTAACTCCATTTTCAATTCTGACGGGAAAAAAACCATCTCTGCCGGTGAGACAGGCTACAGGAATAACTGCATTTGTTTATGCTTTTTTGCACCTGTTGTTCTTTATTATTGACAAAGGTCTGGTAGAGACTTTTAGAGAAGTTGGATATGTTCTTGGACTTATAGCAACATTAATTATGCTTGTATTAGCCGTCACCTCCAATAAACAATCAATAAAATTTCTTCGGAAAAACTGGAAAAAACTCCACAGGTTTGCTTATTTGTCCGGGATTCTGGCTGTTTTACATGTTGCTCTCTTGGAGCATGGCGACTGGATTCCTTACCTAATTATTCTTGTAATTGGATTTTTAGTCAGAATTCCCTTTATAAAGGAAGGAATCTTAAACCGAAGAATCCGCAAAGCAACTGAATTGGGTTGGGACTAGATAAAGGCATCCTGATTTCTTTTCGATCCCTGGATTATCAAATACTGTTTTTAGGATCTAATAATTATCTTTGAGAAATATGAACCTCATGTTTAAATCACTATCAATACCAAATAAAACAATCAAGTGGTCGCTCCACTCCATTGCCTGGATCATCATTATTACTATTCCGATTTATATCAGCATGTCATTTGGTGATGGTGACACACATCGATTGTATTCATTTTATTTACATACCACATCAGCAGCAATTATTTTTTATGTGGGCTACATTTGGCTGGTTCCAAATTTCTATCTACAGAAAAAAAAGCTCATGTATTTTTTTCTGGTTGGCGTATTAATTATTGCCACCTTCTACCTGGCCAATTTTATTGAAGATAACTTCCTGTTTAATCCGAGGAAGGATGCAGAATTCGAGAAAAATTTAGAAAAATTGAATGGGGTAAATCCCAATTCTTCACCGCCATTCAAAGCCATTGGTTTTTATATCCATTTTCTTTCATCGTCTCTTATTTCTGGATTTGCGATGGGACTAAGGGTAATCGAAAAACTAAACAAAAATGAGCAGAAGCAAAAAGAACTGGAAAAAGAAAAATTAAATTCGGAGCTCGCCTTTTTGAAAAACCAGATCAGCCCCCACTTCTTTTTCAACACATTGAATAATATTTATTCGCTGATTGGGATTGATCAGCTTGAAGCACAAGCCTCGGTTCACAAGTTATCCAAGCTTATGCGCTACCTGCTTTATGAGTCGGAATTGGGAGAATCAACGCTAACCGATGAAATTAATTTCATGAACCATTATATTGATCTGATGAAACTCCGCCTGAGTAACAAGGTTATTTTATCGGTTTCAATTCCCGACGATGCCGCACCACTCAGCATTCCGCCGCTGTTGTTCATTCCCTTCATCGAAAATGCGTTTAAGCATGGCGTGAGCTACCGCGAACCTTCCTTCATTTCAATAAGCATGCGGGTCGAAGGAACGCAAATTACGTTTCAGGCAAAAAATAGCCTGGGTTCAGCAAACCAACTGAAAGATGAACAGCATTCAGGAATTGGCCTGGAAAATGTAAAAAAGCGCCTGAACCTGCTCTTTCCTGATGCTCATCAGCTAAACATTCAGCAAACTGCTGATAAATTTACCGTCAACTTGCAATTCAATGCAAAACCCCTAACATGATAAAACTACGCACGATAGCGCTCGATGATGAACCTCTGGCCCTGAAGCTGGTTACGGACTTCGTTCAAAAGACACCTTTCCTCGAATTGTCCGGAACATTTGACAATCCCATTGATGCCATTGAATTTCTTTCGGATGAAACAGTTGACCTGATCCTGCTGGATATCCAGATGCCGGATCTCACGGGAATTGAATTCTCCAAAACCTTACAAAATTCATCGAAGATTATCTTCACAACAGCCTACGAACACTATGCGCTGGAAGGCTTTAAACTGAATGCCGTGGATTATTTGCTGAAGCCGTTTAATTATCCTGAATTTTTGACAGCCGTCCAAAAAGCGAAAAAGCTGATCGAATTGGAACAGGCAGCCTTGCCAACTCTGGAAGCCAACAATCAGTTTTTGTTTCTAAAATCAGAATACAAAATCAGGCGAATCAATTTCAACGATATCCTATACATTGAAGGTCTGAAGGACTATGTCAAAGTCCACCTGCAAAATGACGAAAAGCCCATCCTCTCCATTAATACAGTCAAATCACTCGAGGAAAAGCTCCCCGCCGACCGCTTTATGCGGGTGCATCGTTCGTTCATTGTCAATCTCGATAAAATTGAAACCATTGAACGCAGTCGTATTGTTTTTGGTAAAATCTATATTCCAGTGAGTGACCAATACAAGGAAAAGTTTCAGGAATTTTTGAATGAGAATTTTCTATAAAAGATTGATTTGTACTTTGGATATCATAGTGGATTACTTCTTTTTTTTAACCGTCGATAGAATTGAAAATTGTTTGATAAACTTATCTTTGTTCGAGCCTTAATAATCTGATCGGGAAAAGACTTATGCATCGTTTTTATGGCACCCCAGAATTTACGTTGGCCCGCTTGTCCGCTTTTGTGGAGAAAGACTACCAAGTGATTGGCTTAAATACGGTGGCTGGCAAGCCAACGATCCGTTAAAAACACTCTTTGGAAAATAATTTGATATTGTTCATACCGACCAACAAGTAGTTTTAATCACAACATCATTGATGGGAAATATTCGGCTGCTTTTGCTGAAAGATGCAGAACTGATAGAGAACCCGGACGAAAGTTAACACCGGTGCAGTTTTGGAATAACTCCTACTAGATTTGCATTTCCGGCTTAAAAAAAAGCACGAAAAGTCTGTCTGCGAAAAACAAGGCTGCCTTTTTTCTCGCCAATTTCTAACAAAAAATAAACAAGCTTAAAAAAAATTAAAATGATTTGATACTATCCTAAAAAGTTCAACTTTTGCGTTATTATTTCTTTTGTTCCTTAGATAAAACAATGACGAAAAGCTCCTATGCGAAACTCCTGACAATTTTTCTACACATTTTTATGTGGGGGCTTCTATTTCTATTTTTCCTTTGGGTAGTCAATTTTAGGCATATCTTTTTAAACGGGTCAGCGGACGACGCCCAAGTATCCATCCACCGGATTTTTGGATATTCGCGAATACTGGTCACCGTTGGACTATTTGCTGCGATCTTTTACCTGAATTACTATTTTTTAATTCCGCGCTATCTTTCGAACAAGAAATTCAAAAAATATGCAGGGTCAATCGTCTCAATTCTACTTGTGGTGAGCGGGATCTCCTATTTGAACCGGCCCGAACCGCCTGAGTTTATGCAGAACAGAACGCCGCCGCCTGCAAGAAATCTTGGAGATGCTCCAAATTTCGAGCGGTTCGAGCCACCCAAGCGATTAATCTTTTTCAGCTTCGGAGATCTATTGCTGAGTGTTATAGCACTAACAATCAGCACCAGCATCCGGGGAACAAGAGAATGGTTTGAGAATGAAAAGCAATTGAAGGATATTGAGAACCAAAAACTGACGGCCGAGCTTTCGTATCTGAAAGCCCAGATTAACCCGCACTTCTTCTTCAATACGCTAAATGGAATATATGCCCTCGCTCGGAAAAAATCCGATCATACTCCGGATGTTATTTTGAAACTATCTGATTTGATGCGCTATATCATTTATGAGGCAAACACGGCCAAAGTTTTGTTGAGCCGTGAAATTTCGCACATTGAAAACTACATTGAGCTGCAAAGAATCAGGCTGAATGAGATTGTTCAGGTTCATTTTCAGGTTCATGGCAACGCGGGATTTATGCAAATTGAACCCCTGCTTTTTTCCGTTTTTCTCGAAAATGCCTTTAAGCATGGCATTGACTATAGCCGGCCCGGAAAAATTGATATTTCACTAACGATTAAAGAGCACCAGTTGATTTTTATGATTGCCAATCCAATCCTTCAAAATAAGAAAGAAACGCAAAACCCGGGTAGTGGTTTGGGTTTGGAAAATATTAGACAGCGTTTACATCTGGTTTATCCCGATCGGCACAACCTTAAGATTTACCAGAAAGATGAACGACATATCGTTGAACTCCACTTAAATATAACAACCGATGAAGTGTATAATAATTGATGATGAACCATTGGCCCAGCAAATCATTGAAGATTACGTAGGTATGATCCCGTTTCTGAAGTTGGAGAAGAAATGCAATTCCGTATTTGATGCACTGGAAGTTCTTCAAAAAACGAGAATAGACTTGATTTTCCTTGATATTCATCTACCGAATGTTTCAGGGATTGAATTTATCAGCAGCCTGGAGAACCGGCCGTTGTTTATTTTTACAACCGCATACTCAGAGCATGCGCTTGAGGCCTTTGATTTAAGCGCTGTTGATTATTTACTGAAACCAATTTCTTTTACACGTTTTCTAAAGGCCACCAACAAGGCGTATCATCTTTATTCAACCAATCAAAACAACAGGCGTGAAGAGCATGCCGAGGTACCCGAAGCTGACCAGGAATACATCTTGGTCAAGTCGGACTACCAATCAGTTAAAATAAAGCTTAGCCAGATTTTGTACATCGAAGGATTGAAAGACTATGTCAAGATTTATTTGCAGCATGAAGCGAAGCCTGTTATCACCTTGAATTCGCTCAAACGTATGAGCGAAAATCTTCCTGATGGTCACTTTCTTCGGGTTCACAAGTCGTTTATCGTGAACACCAACAAGATAAAATCAGTCACTAAAAACCGGATTATTATCCACGATCGTTGGATTCCTGTGGGCGACAGCTACAAAAGCGATTTCCAAAATTCAGTCATCAATAAATTTGCCTTATAACTTCCAATTCCAATGAAGTTCATGGTCGGTGGAATACGATCAAGCCTTTTGGGCTTAATTGTATTTTGGACGGCTAAACCAGGCGTCTTTTAGCGAAAAGCCCAGTCGAAAGCGAAAGAAGTTCTCTTGAATCAGGTTTTTATTTGTGGTTCCTTGTTTTCCGAATTCAAAGCTCATATCGATACGTGATTTTTGATTCTGAATGGGAAGCCCAAAACCAAATGACAGAACAATTTCATCCAATTGAATATCCCGCAAATTGAGGTAGGGCTGGGCATATTAAAACCCCAGTCGGTAATTCATTTGCTTATAATAGGCGTCCCTCAAGTTACTTGATGGTAAATATTATGGCAACAGTTAAAGCAGTACTCCGTAAAAAAAATAATCCTGAAGGGCAATATCCAATTGCCATTAGAATCACCAAAGACAGAAAAAGTACTTATCTAGGAACTGGTCAGTATATTGAAGAAAAGTATTGGGATGAGAAAAATAGATGCGTTAGAAAATCCCATCCTAATGCTAGTATTAGCAATAATTTTATAATCACAAAAGTTGCTGAGGCAAATAAAAAAACTCTTGAAGCCGAAAGCAGCACAGATTACCAAACTGTCAATTCAATTAAGAAAAGAATTAGACAAAACAAAAAGGTCGATTTTTCAAGGTTGCAAATATGCACCTGACAAACCTTAAAAATAGAGGAAACCATCATCAATACGATACTGAGGTTGGTCGGCTAAACAAATTCAAAACGTTTCTTTAAAAAAGGAGTTGCTCTTCAACGAGTTAAATGTCCCTCTTCTGAAAAATTTTGAGGCTTATCTACTTCGGGTTTGCTGATTTTCTCAAATCTTAGATATAATACACTGATTATCAACATTTATTTGTTCATATTTTCAAGACTGATGATTGGCATAAATGT